>NZ_LEKR01000037.1:0-46771 GCF_001580555.1 Stenotrophomonas sp. DDT-1 | reverse complement strand
CCAACTCCACGGCTTGGTGCTTGAACTCATCGGTGTAGCTACGACGGGTGATACGGGACATAAGGGACCTCCAAGTGCGATCAAAGTATCGCTTCTTGGCGTCCGCTGACGGGGGGCCAGATCAGTCCGCCGCATGGATGCGGCGGCCAAGCTTCCAGGGATGGATTCACGGCGTCTCCCGCAAACCCAACCCGCCCGACCCAGCACGGCTTTTGCTCTGAGCCCCCCGCCACGAGGGGCTCAGCCGTTGGCCGGAATCCTCACAGTGCCGCGCGGATCCGCTCGCGCAGCGCTTCCAGATCCTTGGCAAACGCATCGATGCCGGTCGCCAGCTTCTCGGTGGCCATCGGATCGGCCGCCAGGTCCGCCGCGAACTTGGCCGCATCGATCGGCGTCACCGCCGTGCCATCGGCGGCGCCGGCCACCAGCTTGCGCGGCAGCTCGCCGTGGTCGGCGTCCAGCTTCTCCAGCAGGTCCGGCGAAATCGTCAGGCGGTCGCAGCCGGCCAGTGCTTCGATCTGCGCGGTCGAACGGAACGAGGCGCCCATCACCACCGTCGGCGAACCGCGACGCTTGAATTCGGCATACACGCCGCGCACGAACTTCACGCCCGGGTCTTCATCGATGGTGGCCGGGGCCTGGCCGTTGGCCACGTACCAGTCCAGGATGCGGCCGACGAACGGCGAGATCAGGAACGCCCCGGCTTCGCTGCAGGCCAGCGCCTGGGTCGGGTTGAAGATCAGGGTCAGGTTGCAGTCGATACCCTCGGCCTGCAGGATGCGCGCGGCTTCGACGCCTTCCCAGGTCGCGGCGATCTTGATCAGGATCTTCTCGCGCGGCACGCCGGCATCGGCGTACATCTGGATGAACTGGCGGGCCTTGGCCACGGTGGCAGCGGTGTCGTGAGCCAGGTCGGCATCCACCTCGGTGGACACCCGGCCCGGCACCAGCGTGCTCAGCAGCGCGCCGACGCCGATGGTCAGGCGGTCGGCCACGGCGTGCACCACGGCTTCGCGGTCGCCCGTCTGCTGGCGGCCCCAGGCCAGTTCGCGTTCGATCAGCTCGGCGTAGACCGGCAGGTCCAGCGCCTTCTTCACCAGGGTCGGGTTGGTGGTGCAGTCTACCGGCTGCAGGCGCTTGATCGCCTCGTAGTCACCGGTATCGGCAACAACCACGGACAGTTCGCGCAGCTGGGACAGTTTGGACGGGGTACTCATTACGGCTCCTGGGACAGGGGGATCGAATCGCGCGCGGTGCGCAGCGGTAATCAGGGGCGGTCGTTGTGGACCGCGGTCACGCGCAGGCGCAGCTTGCGGCCGCCGGGCGCGGTCCAGTCGATGCTCTGGCCGATCGAAAGGCCGAGCAGGGCACTGCCGACCGGGGCCAGCACGGAAACCCTGCCTTCATCGACGTTGGCTTCGCGGGGGAAGACCAGGGTCAGGACGTGCTTTTCGCCCGACACTTCATCTTCGCACTCCACGCGCGAATGCATCATGACGATGCCTTCGGGAATCTGGTCCGGTGCCAGCACGGTGGCCCGGTTGAGTTCTTCAGCAAGCGCGAGCGCGACAGGCGTCTGGCTCAGCGCGGGAGATTCGAGCATGGCGTCCAGGCGGTCCATGTCGAAGGTAGAAACGGTGATCGACGGCGGCAGGCCGCTGGCGGTGTTCATGGTGACGCTCCTTGGTTGAAAGCCATGCAAAAGGCGGCACCTGCTGGCGCCGCCTGTCTGTATTGTGGGGACAAATGCGGCCGGAATCGACTCCTGCCGACTCCAGGCCGGTACGGCGGGGGCTCAGCCGTTCAGCGCGGGGCCGGGCAGGGCCGGTGCATCGCTGCCGGCATCGAGCGCCTCCAGCGTGAACAGCGCCTGCGGCAGACGCTTGAACTGGTCGGCCAGGTCCATCAGGAAGTCGTTCATGGCCGAGCTGCGGCGCCAGATCATGGCGATGCGGCGGCTGGGACGGCCTTCGCCGGTGAAGTCGAGCAGGCGGATGTTGTTCGAGCGCGGCACTGGCGGCTGCACCGACAGGCTCGGCAGCAGGGTGATGCCGACGTCGGCGGCGACCATCTGCCGCAGCGTTTCCAGGCTGGTGGCGCGGAACTCGGACTTCTCGTTGGCGCCGAACAGGCGGCAGACTTCCAGCGCCTGGTCGCGCAGGCAATGGCCGTCCTCCAGCAGCAGCAGCTTCTGCGTCGCCAGTTCCTGCACGTCCAGGTGCTCGCGACGAGCCAGCGGGTGGCGACCGGAGACGGCCAGCAGGAACGGTTCCTCGAACAGGAACTCGGCATGCAGCTGGTCGTCGATCACCGGCAGCGCCAGCAATGCAGCGTCGAGCTTGCCTTCGCGCAGGCGGTCCAGCAGCACATCGCTCTTTTCCTCGACCAGCAGCAGTTCCAGCTCCGGGAAGCGCTCGCGGATGCGCGGGATCACATGCGGCAGCAGGTACGGGCCGAGGGTCGGGAAGATTCCCAGGCGCACCGTGCCGGCTTCCGGATCGCGGCTGCGTCGCGCCGCTTCCTTCAGCTGTTCCACTTCGGACACGATCACCCGCGCCCGTGCTGCTGCTTCCTGGCCCGCCGGGGTCAGCATCACCTTGCGCGGTGCGCGTTCCACCAGGGGCAGGCCGAGCTCTTCCTCCAGCTTGCGGATCTGCGTGGACAACGTCGGCTGGCTGACAAAGCAGGACGCGGCAGCCCGGCCGAAATGCTTGTGGTCGGCCAGGGCTACCAGGTACTTCAGATCACGTAGGTTCATCCTTACACCCCAGGGGTAACGGACCGGCTGACGGCGTGGTTACCCGACAGGCAGACAATGTTCCCGGTGATCTGGGAACGGTGGATCAGGCCGCTTCAGCAACGGCACCGCTGCTGTTGCTCACCGACGAGCGGATCAGGTGGTCGAACGCGCTCAGTGCGGCGGTGGAACCGGCGCCCATGGCGATGATGATCTGCTTGTAGGGCACCGTCGTGCAATCGCCAGCAGCAAACACACCCGGCAGGTTGGTCTGGCCGCGGTCATCGATGACGATCTCGCCACGCGGCGACAGCGCCACCACATCCTTCAGCCACTCGGTGTTGGGCAGCAGGCCGATCTGCACGAAGATGCCTTCCAGCTCGACGCGGTGGGCATCGCCGCCGATGCGGTCCTTGTAGACCAGGCCGGTGACCTTGCTGCCGTCGCCGAGCACTTCGGTGGTCTGTGCGCTGGTCAGCACGGTGACGTTGCCCAGGCTGCGCAGCTTCTTCTGCAGCACTTCGTCGGCACGCAGGCTGGAATCGAACTCCAGCAGGGTTACATGCGACACGATGCCGGCCAGGTCGATGGCCGCTTCCACACCGGAGTTGCCGCCGCCGATCACCGCCACGCGCTTGCCCTTGAACAGTGGACCATCGCAGTGCGGGCAGTAGGCCACGCCCTTGTTGCGGTACTGGTCCTCGCCCGGCACGTTCATCTGCCGCCAGCGCGCGCCGGTGGACAGGATCACCGAACGCGACTTCAGTACCGCGCCGTTTTCCAGCTGCACCTGCACCAGGCCGTCTTCGCCGGCCGGCACCAGCGCACTGGCGCGCTGCAGGTTCATGATGTCCACCTCGTACTCGCGCACATGCTGCTCCAGCGCCGTGGCCAGCTTCGGGCCTTCGGTCTCCTTCACCGAGATGAAGTTCTCGATCGCCATGGTGTCCAGCACCTGGCCACCGAAACGCTCGGCGGCGATGCCGGTGCGGATGCCCTTGCGTGCGGCGTAGATCGCCGCTGCGGCGCCAGCCGGGCCACCACCGACCACCAGTACGTCGAAAGCATCCTTGGCGGCGATCTTCTCGGCATCGCGCTTGCTGGCATTGGTGTCCAGCTTGGCCACGATCTGCTCCAGGGTCATGCGGCCCTGGTCGAACACTTCACCGTTGAGGTACACGGTCGGCACCGACATGATCTCGCGCTTCTCGACTTCGTCCTGGAACAGGGCGCCATCGATGGCCACGTGCTGGATGCGCGGGTTGAGCACCGCGGCCAGGTTCAGCGCCTGCACCACGTCCGGGCAGTTCTGGCAGGACAGCGAGAAGTAGGTTTCGAACCTGTACTCGCCTTCCAGGTTCTGCACCTGCTCGATCAGCTCGGCGGTGGCCTTGGACGGGTGGCCGCCGACCTGCAGCAGGGCGAGCACCAGCGAGGTGAACTCGTGGCCCATCGGCAGGCCGGCGAAGGTCAGGTGGATGTCCTGGCCCGGCGTGCCCAGGTCGAAGGACGGCACGCGGCCCTGGCCATCGCGCAGGACCTGCAGCGAGATCTTGTCCGACAGGCTTTCCAGGGTCTGCAGCAGTTCCAGCATTTCCTGCGACTTGGCGCCGTCGTCGGCGTGCGCGGTGATCTGGATCGGGCGGGTCACGCGCTCCAGATAGGTCTTCAGCTGCGACTGCAGGTTGGCGTCCAACATCGGGTCATCTCCTGGCTTCAGGCAAACAGGGGGCGTGGCACCGCTGTAGAAGGTAGCGGACCAGCAGGGGGTAGGGGTGAACCCAAGACAGCGACCGTGGAAGGGGCTGGCTGGCCAAAGCTGGCGCGCGTTGGCTGTCTTGGGTTCACCCCCACGCCGGCGGGGGGACCGGCACGGGGATGAAGGCGCGTCGTGGCGTGGGGCCACGGCAGGCCGGTAATGCTTTAGATCTTGCCGACCAGGTCCAGCGACGGGGTCAGGGTCTTCTCGCCTTCCTTCCACTTGGCCGGGCAGACTTGGTTCGGGTTGGCGGCGGTGAACTGGGCAGCCTTCAGCTTGCGCAGGGTCTCGGACACGTCACGGGCGATCTCGTTGGAGTGGATCTCCAGGGTCTTGATCACGCCTTCCGGGTTGATGATGAAGGTGCCGCGCAGGGCCAGGCCTTCTTCCGGAATGTGCACGCCGAAGGCGTTGGTCAGCTGGTGGGTCGGGTCGCCGACCAGCGGGAACTGGGCCTTGCCGACGGCCGGCGAGGTTTCGTGCCACACCTTGTGCGAGAAGTGGGTGTCGGTGGTGACGATGTAGACCTCGGCGCCGGCCTTCTTGAACTCGGCGTAGTGGTCGGCTGCGTCTTCGATCTCGGTCGGGCAGTTGAAGGTGAAGGCGGCCGGCATGAAGATCAGGACGGACCACTGGCCCTTCAGGCTGTTGTCGGAAACCTTGATGAACTCGCCATTGTGGTAAGCGTTGGCTTCGAACGGCTGGATCTGGGTGTTGATGAGGGACATCATTTTTCCTCTGGTGAAGGGGAGTGGGTGAATCGACAGGAGCTAGGTTACCGACTCGCTGGCGATAAGAACAATCCATTGATTGCATCTATTCGATAGATGTAGTCTATCAAAAGGCCATGAGCCAGCACTGAACCATGCCGCTCCCATCCTGTAACTGCTTGTGTGGCAAGGAAAATCGCCCGGGATGTGTGAAGAGGGCTGATAGCCCCTCCTTATACCCTCTGGCGAAACCTGAACGGATTCCAGCTTTTTTGTAGCGTCGAGCCATGCTCGACGGTGGATCTGTAGAGCCGAGCCGATGCTCGGCTGTTCCAGCAGCAGCCGAGCATCGGCTCGGCTCTACAATTGAGACATGTCTTTCCAACCCGAACCCACTCTGCGTCAGGTCGTAGCCGACGCCAGTGCCCGCTTGGGCGGTGTCGACGCCCGCCACGAAGCCGAACTTCTGCTGCTGCATGTACTGGACCGCCCGCGCAGCTGGCTGTTCGCCCATGCCACCGATCCGCTGGCCGCCAATGACCAGGCCGCCTTCGAAGCCTTGCTGGCCCGCCGTGTGGCCGGTGAGCCGGTTGCCTACCTGACCGGGCGCCGCGGTTTCTGGACGCTGGACCTGGAGGTCGACCCGGCCACGCTGATCCCGCGCCCGGAAACCGAGCTGCTGGTCGAGTTGGCGCTGGAGCGACTGCCGCCGGACCAGGCGTTGCAGCTGGCCGACCTCGGTACCGGCAGCGGTGCGATCGCACTGGCACTGGCCAGCGAACGGCCCCGGGCACAGGTGCTGGCCACCGATGCCAGCCCGGGCGCGTTGGCCGTGGCCGCGCGCAATGCCGCCCGCCATGAACTGCGCAACGTGCGTTTCGCCGAGGGCGGGCACGACTGGTATGCGCCGCTACGGGGGGCACGCTTCGACCTGATTGCCAGCAATCCACCCTACATCGCCAGCGATGACCCGCATCTGGAACAGGGCGACCTGCGCTTCGAACCGTCTACCGCGCTGGCCTCGGGCATGGACGGCCTGGATGACATCCGCCGCATCGTCGAGGGTGGCCAGGCCCACCTGCGGCCCGGCGGTTGGTTGCTGATCGAGCACGGTTGGGACCAGGGCGCCGCGATCCGGGCACTGTTCGAGGCGACGGGATTTGCCGAGGTGCAGACCGTGCAGGACCTGGAGCAGCGCGACCGCATCACCCTGGGCCGGCGTCCGGCCTAGAATGGAGGTTCTCCTGCCCCGGCAGGGCATCACCCTGGAGCTGCAAGCATGCGTACGCTGTACCCCGCCATCACCCCCTACGACGTCGGCACCCTGAAGGTCGACGACCGCCACACGCTGTACTTTGAACAGTGCGGCAACCCGGACGGCAAGCCGGTGGTGATGCTGCACGGTGGCCCGGGCGGCGGCTGCAGCGACAAGATGCGCCAGTTCCACGACCCCTCCAAGTACCGCATCATCCTGTTCGACCAGCGCGGTGCCGGCCGTTCCACGCCGCACGCGGATCTGGTGGACAACACCACCTGGGACCTCGTTGCCGATATCGAAAAGCTGCGCGAGCACCTCAAGGTCGATCGCTGGCAGGTGTTCGGTGGCAGCTGGGGTTCGACCCTGGCACTGGCCTATGCCGAAACCCACCCGCAGCGCGTGACCGAGCTGGTCCTGCGCGGCATCTTCATGCTGCGTCGCTGGGAGCTGGAATGGTTCTATCAGGAAGGCGCCAACCGCCTGTTCCCGGATGCATGGGAGCACTACCTCAAGCCGATTCCGTCGGTGGAGCGTCATGACCTGATCTCGGCCTTCCACCGCCGCCTGACCAGCGACGACGAAACCACCCGCCTTGAAGCGGCCAAGGCGTGGGCGGTATGGGAAGGGGCGACCAGCTTCCTGCACGTGGACGATGACTTCATCAACAGCCACGAAGACCCGCATTTCGCGCTGGCGTTTGCCCGCATCGAGAACCACTACTTCGTCAACGGCGGTTTCTTCGAGGTGGAAGACCAGCTGCTGCGCGACGCGCACCGCATCGCCGACATCCCGGGCGTGATCGTGCACGGCCGCTACGACGTGGTCTGCCCGCTGGCCAACGCCTGGGACCTGACCAAGGTGTGGCCGAAGGCGAAGCTGGAAATCACCCCGGCCTCGGGCCACTCGGCGTTCGAGGCCGAGAACGTGGATGCGCTGGTGCGCGCCACCGATAGCTTCGCCTGATCGGTAGTGCCGGCCGCTGGCCGGCAACGCCGCACCGTTGGCGCCGGGCATGGCCCGACGCTGCCAACCCCCTCCACGCATGGCGTGGATCTACCGCAGTCCACACGTGAAACGTCTGGATTTGCGCAGGCGCCGGCCAGCGGCCGGCGCTACCAGTCCCCAGCCAGCAACGCGTCGGCCAGTACCTGCAGCTTCGGCGAATGCTGGCGCGACGGTGGGTAGATCAGTGACAGCGCGCGGCTGCGGCCTTCAAACGGCTGCAGCACGCGCAGCAGGCGGCCGTCGGCCAAGGCGTCGGCCACCGCGAAATCCATCACCTGCACGATGCCGATGCCGGCGATCGCCGCTTCCACCAGCGGATCGCCGCTGTCGAACACCATCCGCGTCGGTGGCGTGAAGTCGTGAAGCTGGCCGTCCTGCAGGAACTGCCAGTCCACCAGCCGGCCACTGCGCAGGTTGCGCACCGCCAGGCAGGCATGATCCCGCAAGGCGGCCACATCGTCGGGCGCGCCACAGCGGTCGAGGTAGTCCGGGCTGGCCACCGTCACCCAGCGCAGCGGCCGCAGTGGCCGCGCGACGATGCGCTGGTCGGCGATGACGCCGGTGCGCAGCGCGGCATCGAAACCTTCCTCGACCAGATCGACCAGACGGTCGTTGAGCACGGCTTCCACCTGCAGTTGCGGGTGCTGCTGCAGCATCGGCCCCAGCAGCGGTACCAGCACCTTGCGCCCGAACATCGAGGGCGCACTGATCTTCAGGGTGCCCGAGGGCGTGCACGGACGGTCGGCCAACTGGCGTTCGGCATCCTCGAGACCGCACAGCAGGGGCGCGACCTGATCGACGAACTGGCGACCATCCGGGGTCAGTGCCACGTTGCGGGTGTTTCGCTGCAGCAGCTTCACCCCCAGCGTGGCCTCCAGCCGACTGATCGCGCGCGACAGGCCTGACTGGCTCAGGCCCAGCTGCCCGGCGGCGACGGTGAAACTGCGTGCTTCGGCCACCTGCACCAGCATGCGCACGGCATTGAGGTCCATCGAGGTTCCATTCATGCTGAAAATCATGACAGATATGGCCGGAAAGGGGTTTATTGATAGCTCTGCATCAATGAGACTGCGCTCCCCCACAGCACCGGACCGTCGATGCCTCCCCTCAAGTACCCGCGCTGGGCGCTGGCCCTGCTGGCCACCGCCCAGCTGATCATCGCCCTGGACGCCACCATCATCTTCGTCGCCCTGCATGACATGGGGCGCGCGCTGGAGATCAACGCACAGCAGCTGCAATGGGTGGTCAGTGCCTACACCGTGGCCTTCGGCGGCAGCCTGCTGCTGGGGGGCCGTGCCGCCGACCTGATCGGCCGCCGCCGCTTCTACCGGCTGGGCATGCTGCTGTTCGCACTGGCATCGCTGCTCGGCGCGCTGGCGCCGAACGCCACCCTGCTGATCATCGCGCGTGCGGCGCAGGGCATCGGCGCGGCATTGCTGTTCCCGGCCACGCTGGCGCTGATCAACACGTTGTATGCGGAAGGTCCGGTGCGCAACCGTGCACTTGCGATCTGGAGCATGGCCAGCGCGGTGGGCCTGGCGCTGGGCACGCTGCTCGGTGGCGTGCTGACCCAGGCGTTCGGCTGGCCGGCGGTGCTGGCGGTGATCGTGCCGCTGGCCACCACCTGCGCGGTGGCTGCGGGTGCGTGGTTGCCGGCCGATGGCCCGCGTGCGCAGGGCCGCTCCTTCGATCTCGCCGGCTGCATCACCGTCACTGCCGGCGGCAGCCTGCTGGTCACTACCCTCGTGCAAGGGCCGGATTGGGGCTGGACTGCGCCGGCCACGCTGGGCTGCCTGCTGCTGTCGGTGCTGCTGCTGGTGGCGTTCGTGCAGATCGAACAGCGCAGCCGCGATCCGCTGATGCAGTTCGCGTTGCTGCGGCTGCCCGGACTGCGCGCGGCACTGGGCCTGACCTTCGCCTTCATGAGCAGCTATGGGGTGCAGTACTACTTCATGGCGCTGTACTTCCAGGACGGCTACGGCTGGAGCCCGCTGCAGGCCGGCCTGGCATTCCTGCCCGCCACCGCGGTGTGCACGGTCGGCATCCAGCTGGCCGAGTGGACGCTGCAGCGCTGGAGCGCGCGCAAGGTGCTGGTGGTCGGGCAGCTGGCCGGCGCCATCGGTATCGCCTGGGTGGCCGCGACGCTGCCGCACGGCGCGAACTTCTGGCCGCTGCTGCCGGGCGTGGCAGTGCTGAGCATCGGCCAGGGCATGACCTGGACCTCGATGTGGATCGTGGCCGGGCAGGGCGTGCCGTCCGCACAGCAGGGTGTTGCATCTGGCATGGCGGCGACCGCGCAGCAGATCGGTGGTGCGCTGGGCCTGGCGGTGCTGGTGATGGTGGCCAATGCCGATGCGGGTGCAGCCGGTTCGCCGAGTGCACTGGCCGGGCTGGTGCGCGCCGAATACGGTGCCGCCTTGTTTTCACTGTTCGGCGTGGTGATCGCGCTGGGCCTGCGCCCGGCACCGGCCGAATCGGCCGGTGCCGTCTGCCCGGCCAACGAGGCATGATTGAAGGGGTTGCCGTGGAAGGATGTGCCGGCCAGCGGCCGGCACTACCGGTTCGGCATGGATGCACGCGCGTTCAACCCAGCGCCAGCAACTCCGGTTGCAGCGCGCTGAAGATCCGCGCCAACCGCTCGGCCCACGCCTGCTGCCCTGCCATATCGGCAATGAGGTCCTGGCGGATCTCCAGTTCCACGTGCACCAGCCCGCGACCTTCGCCATGCACCGGCACCGCGTAGTCGCTGGTACTGCTGACCGAATACGGTTCGTTGTCCCCCACCACCAGGTCGCCTTCGTCGCGCAATGCCTGCAGCAGTGCATGGGCAAAACGCATGTCCTGGTGGTACAGCACGCCGACGTGCCAGGGCCGCTGCGTGCCGTTCATCACGGGGGTGAAGCTGTGCATCATCACCAGCAGGGTGGGCTGGCCGGCATCACGGCGCGCATCAAGCTCGGTCTCGATGCGTGCATGGTACGGCGCGTGGATCGCATCGATGCGCTGCTGTCGCTGCGCCGCCGACAGCCCGGCATTGCCCGGCACGACGGTGTGGTCGCTCACCTCCGGAATCAGCGTCGGTGAGGCCAGTGGGCGGTTGCAGTCGATCAGCAGCCGCGAGTACGTCTGTTCGATCGCCCAGGCATCGAGCCGTTCGGCCAGTGCACGGGTGGTGCCGGCGATGCCGATGTCCCAGCCGATATGGCGGTCCAGCTCGGCCTGGGGCAGGCCGAGCCCGCTCAGCGCACGCGGCACCTGCTGGCCGGCGTGGTCGGCCAGCAGGAGGTAGGGCGAGACGCCCTGCGCCCGGTGGATCGTGTAGATCGCCGGGTCGTCGGCGCCGAGCAACGCAGGCAGCCTGTGCAGGTCCGCGTCAGCCACGCGGGCGCCCGTCCAGGTGGTGCTCGATCATCCACAGCCCGGCCCAGAGCTTGGCGTCCAGCTCGTAGCCTTCGCCCATCTTCTGCACCAGCCACGCTGCAGCCTCATTGCGTGGAATCTCGTGCACGGTGATGTCCTCGCTGTCATCACCGCCCCCTTCGCCGATGCGGCGCAGGCCGGTGGCGCGCACAAAGGCGATCTTCTCGCTGCTGGCGCCGGAAGACGTCGGGCCGATCATCAGCACTTCGGCGTGATCGGCGGTCCAACCTGTTTCTTCTTCCAGTTCACGCACCGCCGAGACTTCGATCGATTCGCCGGCGTGGATGTCGCCGACCAGGCCGGCCGGCATTTCGATGGTGGGCGCCTGCAGCGGTACACGGAACTGTTCGACGAACAGCACCTTGTCCTCCGGGGTGACGGCGATGATGATCGCGGCCAGGCCACCGGCATGGGTGCGTTCGCTGTATTCCCAGGTACCGCGCACCAGCATGCGCTGGTACTTGCCTTCGTAGACGACGCGCGGGGCTTCGGTGTTGCGCTGGCTCATGCGGGCTCGCTGTGGGTGGGAAGAATATCGGGTACGCCGGCGGCATCGAACAGCCGGCGGCGGGTCATCGGGCCGAAGCGCAGGGTCTGGCACAGGCCGCCGAGCAGCTCGGGGTCGGCGGTCTGGCGCAGCAGGCCGGGTTGGCTGCCTTCCAGCGGCGCGTCCAGCGCGATGGTGGTCAGCTGGCGCCAGAGCAGGGCGTGCTCGCGCTGCTCGCGCAGGCGCACCGCCATCTGGGCGGCACCGCGCAGGCGCAGGAACGGCACTTCGTCCAGGCGTTCGTACAGCGCATCCAAGCTGCCGAAATGGGCCAGCAGCACGGCGGCGGACTTGCTGCCGACACCACTGACACCGGGAATGTTGTCCACCGCATCGCCACACAGCGCCAGGTAGTCGGCGATCTGGTGCGCGTGCACGCCGTGCCGCGCCTTCACCCCGGCCACGTTCCAGCGCTGGTTGCGGGCGTAGTCCCACTGCTCGTCATGGTCGACCAGCAGCTGCGACAGGTCCTTGTCGGCGGAGATGATCACCCCGCGATGGCTGCCCCGGTGTACGTGCAGGGCACTGCCGATCAGGTCGTCGGCCTCGTATTCGTGGTGGGCCAGGACCGCAAGGCCCAGTGCCGCGCACAGCGCCTTGCAGTGCACGAACTGGCGTTTGAGCGCCTCCGGTGCCGGCTCGCGGTTGGCCTTGTAGGCCGGATACAGCCGGTGGCGGAAACCGCTGTCGAGCGCTTCGTCGAAGGCGATGGCGATGTGCCGCGGGCGCTCGCGCTCGAGCAGGTCCAGCAGGAAGCGTGCGAAGCCGTGCACCGCATTGGTGGGCCAGCCCTGTGCGTCCTGGAACTGGTCTGGCAGTGAATGCCAGGCACGGAACACGTAGATGCTGGCATCAACCAGGTACAGCGACGGCGGGGCGGCCGGCAGGGTCATGCTGGGGGCGTCCAGTCGCGCAGCAGGGCCGCCGGGTCGGGGCGCTCGCGCTCGGGTACGTCGGCCTTGGGCGTACCGATGTGGATGAAGCCGGCGATGCGTTCGCCGTCGACCAGGCCCAGGTGGGCCTGCACGGCCGGATCGAAGGCCATCCAGGCGGTCAGCCACTGCGCGCCGAAACCCAGCGCCTGCGCGGCCTGCAGCAGGGCGAAACAGACGCAGCCGGCGGTCATCAGCTGTTCCTGTTCGGGCACCTTCGGGTCCGGCCGCGGGCTGGCCACCACCACGATCACCAGCGGTGCGTGGCTGAAACGCTGGCGGTCCTTCTCGAACACGGCCTCGCCCGCATGTGGGTCGCGCTGGCGGCTGCGTTCAGCCAGGAACTCGCCCAGAGTGTGACGTGCATCGCCTGCGATTTTCAGGAAGCGGAACGGCACACGCTTGCCGTGGTCGGGCACGCGCACCGCCGAGGCCAGCATCCGCTGCAGGGTGGCCGGGTCCGGCCCGGGCTCGCCCAGTTGCCGCGAGGGCACCGAGCGGCGGGCATCCAGGGCGAGCAGGGCGGCAGGGTCGGGCATGGAGGCTGAACCGGTCATCACGGGCGTTTGATTATAGTCGGGGTGGTCAATGACGCCGTTTGTGTCGCGTCCGGCCCTTGAATACCAAACTGTGATGAACATCATGCCACTGGCGGGAAACGGACAGCCGCTTCCCCTCGCCTCGTGGGCCTTGCACGGCTTACGATATCTGTCTTGCCGGGCCGCCGGTCATGAGGTTTGAAGTGAGGACTGTTTCACTGTCCGTGACGGGCTGGCCGGCCTACCATCGACGTTCCGGTACATGGGGTGTGCCGGAAGCCGCGATGTCCATGCTGTCTGTCGTACCAGAGAAGGTGGGGAGCCTTCCCGAATGATGAGCGTGCCCACACCGATGGGATCGCCGGGCCGTGACCCGGCCCAGCTCCAGCGTGCCCGGGACATGGTCCTGCCCGCGCTGTGCCAGGCCTTCGGGGCGGCACTGGCGCGCTTCGACGATGCCCTGTTCGACCGCGCCGGCAATGCCGGCTCGTCGCAGTTGCTGTTCCTGGACGCGATGCGCGAACTGCGCCGGCGCCGTGAGGACATCGCGGCTGCTTTCGCAGGCCACCTGCAGCAGGCCTGGGCCGCATTGGAGGCTGGTGAGCCGCTGTCAGCCGAGGCAACCCTGTCCGGGCCGGCCGAGGATGGGCTCAGCCTGCTGGCCGAGCATGTGCTGGAGTCACGGTTGGCGGTGCGCAATTTCGCCACTGTGTTGCTGCGTGACTTCAAGCCGGTGCTGGCGCGGCTGGATCGCCGCCTGGGCCGGTTGATCGGCGGCGCGGAACTGGACGCCGACCACAATCCGATCAGCCCCGAACACCTGGGCGTGGCCATCCACGAAGCCTTTGCCGGCTGTGAACTGGCCCCGGAAGTGCATCTGGTGCTGATCAAGCTGTGCGAGCGCGACCTGCGTGCACCGGTCGGTCGCATCTACGAGAAGCTGGACGAGCAGCTGGCCGCAGCCGGCGTGATGTCGCAGATGGGGGCTCCGCAGCGCCCACAACCACCGGCACCGGATCCGCGCATGGCCGGGATGCTGGATGACCTGGTCGAGCATCGCCACGGCGCGGGCGTCGATCCGGGGTTCAGCGATGACGAGCAGGCCGCACCGGCCTGGGCGCAGCGCTTCGCCGCCCGCTGGTCCGAGCGCCGCGGGCATATGCAGCAGCACCTGGGCGGCGATGACGGCGCCACCGGCGAGGCCTACGCTGGCCAGCAGGGCATGCTGCTGGAAGCGCTGCACGAACTGCTGCAGCAGACCCGTCATGTGCGTGAGGACGCCACGTCTGCGGCACAGGTGGCGGTTGGCCAGCAGCGCCCGCTCAGCCAGCGCGAAATGATGTCGGTGCTGTCGCTGCTGCAGGCCACGCCCAGCGCCACCCTGCGCGCGGCCATCGGCGAGGACGGCGAATCGCTGGCGCAGCGCCTGAAGAGCGAAGTGCTGTCCAGCGCCACCCAGCTTGGCGTCGATCCGGGCCAGACCCGGCTGGACCCGCAGGATGAGGATGCCATCGACCTGGTCGGCATGCTGTTCGACGTGATGCTGGACGAGCGTGAACTGGAAGGCCGCTCGCGCGAACTGATCGGCCGCCTGGTGGTGCCTTTCGTCAAGGTCGCCATGCTCGACCGCCGCATGTTCGTGCAGAAGACCCACCCGGCGCGCAAGCTGCTCAACTCGCTGGCCGAGGCCTGCGAGGGCAACACCGGCGAGAGCCAGGCCGAGCGCATGCTGATGGCCAAGGTCGAAGAGATCATCGAGCGCCTGGTGGCCGAGTTCAACGAGAACCTGGCGATCTTCCTGACCCTGGAAGAGGAATTCCGCGAGTTCCTGGTGCAGCATCGTCGCCGCGTGGAAATCGCCGAGCGCCGTGCCGCAGAAACGCAGCGCGGCCAGGAAAAGCTGGAAATGGCCCGCAGCCGGGCCGGTGCGGAACTGGACCGCCGCATCGGTGACGCCACGCTGCCGCCGGCCATTGCCGAGTTTCTGCGCCAGCCGTGGCAGCATCATCTGACCCTGGCGCTGCTGCGCGAGGGAGAAGAAGGCGCGTCGGTGGCCGAGGCATTGAGCCTTGGCGATGGCCTGCTTGAGGAAGTGGCCGAGGCCCGCCGCCAGATCGTCGGCAAGCCGTGGCTGCAGGCCTGGCAGCCGGTGCTGGCCAAGGTGTTTGCCAGCGTTGGCGTGCACGGCGATGCGGCCACCGCCGCCATTGATGCCCTGCATGACACCCTGCAGGGCATCGCCGAATCGCGGCCGGAACTGCAGCGTGCGCTGCCGGAGCTGCCGCAGGTTGCCTTGCCGGCGCCGCCAGTGGCTGAATCGCCGGCGGTTGAGCTTGGCGGGCAGATTGATGCCGACGATTTCGACAACGCCGATGCCGACCGCTTCCGCCGCATGGAAATCGGCAACTGGCTGGACTTCGTCGACAAGGATGGCAAGGTGCAGGCGGGCAAGCTGTCCTGGGTCAGCCCGATTTCCTCGCGCCTGCTGTTCGTCAACCGTCGCGGCGTGCGCTTCTGCGTGGCCTCGCCGGAAGAGCTGGCGGTGATGATGCGGCTGGGCCGCCTGCGTGCCCACGTTGATGATGGCGCCTTCGACAGCGCCATGCAGGGCGTGATCGATCGCCTCGACCCGGGCAGCGCCACGCTGCACTGAGCGGGGGCTGCCTGCTAGGATCGGGAAACTCACCGATCAGCGGGGACCTGCATGGCCGTGGCGTTGCTGGGTATGAAGGAGACCGCGCCGGGCGAACGGCGCGTGGCACTGACGCCGGAGACCGCGCGCAGGCTCGGGGCCTTGGGCATTGCCGTCTGGTATGAGGCGGGCGCGGGTTTGGCCGCTGGTTTCACCGACGCCGCCTATGACGATGCCGGTGCACGCGTCTTCGACGCGGGCCGCTGGGCCGAGATCGATATCCTGCTGTGCGTGCAGGCCCCCCCTGCGGCGGTGCTGGAACAGCTCAAGCCCGGCGCCAGCGTGGTCGGCCTGCTGGCCCCGGCCAGCGATCCGGCGCTGGCCGCGCTGGCGGCCGATGGTCGCCTGCAGCTGTTCCCGCTGCAGCAGCTGCCGCGCACCACCCGTGCGCAGGCGATGGATGTACTCAGTTCGCAGGCCGGCATGGCCGGCTACAAGGCGGCGCTGATCGCCGCCGAACGCGCGCCGCGCTTCTTCCCGATGCTGACCACTGCGGCCGGCACCGTGCGGCCGGCCAAGGTGCTGGTGATCGGTGCCGGCGTGGCGGGCCTGCAGGCCATCGCCACTGCGCGCCGCCTCGGTGCACAGGTGGAAGGCTTCGACGTGCGCCCGGAAACCCGCGAGCAGATCCAGTCACTGGGTGCACGCTTCCTCGACCTCGGGGTCAGCGCGGCGGGCGAGGGAGGCTATGCGCGGGCGCTGACCGATGACGAGCGCGCCGAGCAGCAGCGTCGGCTGGCCGACCACCTGCGCAGTGTGGACGTGGTGATCTGCACGGCTGCGGTACCCGGCCGCCCGGCGCCGACCATCGTGACCGCTGCGATGGTGGAAGGCATGGCCACCGGCAGCGTCATTGTTGATCTGGCAGCGGAGAGCGGCGGCAACTGTGCACTGACCCTGCCGGGGCAGTGCATCGAACACCAGGGAGTGACCATCGACGGTCCGCTGGGCCTGGCCAGCCGCGGCGCGACCCAGGCCAGCGAAATGTATGCACGCAATCTGCTGAACTTCGTCGCGCTGTTCGTGCGCGAGGGCCAGCTGGCGTTCGACTGGGACGACGAACTGCTGGCGAAGACACGCTGGCAGGCGTGAACCTCATGTGGCTCCTGTAGAGCCGAGCCCATGCTCGGCTTGCGCAGGCGCGATGGAGCAGCAGAGCGTGGGCTCGGCTCCACAAAGGGTTGAACGTTGCCTTTACCGCGGCTTCGCCGGCGGCGGGTTCTCCCGCACCCAGTCCTTGCGCTGCTCCGGCGTCATCTGCGACCAGCGTTCGCGCAGTGCGTCGCGCTGCGCGGGCGGCAGATCCCGCATCTGACCGAACAGGGCCCGGGCCTGCTCACGCTGTTCCGGGCTCATGTGCTCGAAGCGGCGCAGGCCGCGGCGGGCCTTGTCGCGTTCCTCCGGGCTCATCGATTGCCAGCGCTGGCCATGCGAGAGCATGCGCTGGCGCTGGCCGGCATCGGCGCTGTTCCAGCGGTCGCGCAGCGGCGCCAGCAGGGACTCACGCTGGGATTCGCTCAGCTGCTCCCACGCAGGCAGCGTGGCGCCCGGCGCAGGGCGTGCAGCAGGCGCGGGCGCTGCGCTCTGCGCCAGTACCGGGAAGACCGGCAGCAGCAACAGGGTCAACAGCAGCGGCAGGGTATGCAGTCGGGACATGGTTCACTCCATCGCCAGGTCGGTATCGCCCAGCCACAGGTACAGATCGGGATTTTCGTCGTACAGGGCGCTGTTGTCTTCCACCGAGGCCAGCACCGGTGCCGGCACGGCGGGCGACAGGGGGCTGTGGCCGCTGAACTGCAGGCCGATCCCCAGCGCCACCACCAGAGAGCAGGCGCTGGCCAGCCACCAGCGCCAGCGCCCGTGACGAGCCGTGCTGGCGCCGTGGCGCGCCTGGCGCAACCGTGCCAGCGTGGCCGGTGACAGCGCCTGCAGCGACTGCGCGTGCAGGTTGCGCAGCATGTCATCGGAGGGCAGGGAGCGGTTCACGGGTGGGTCTCCAGGTAGTCCTGCAGCGCCTGCCGGGCGCGTGCCAGATGGGTTTTTACCGCGCCTTCGCTGCAGCCCATGGCGCGGGCGGTGGTGGCCCCGTCCAGGTCCTGCAGCACGCGCAGGGTGAAGGCCTCGCGCTGGCGTGCGGGCAGGGTACGCAGCGCCTGCACCAGTTGCTGGTACTGCTGGCGCTGTTCGTGCGCCTGCGCCGGGTCCGGGCCGGGGTCGGCCCAGTCGATCCCGACTCCGTCGGCGTCCTGGTTGTCGCGCCAGAACGGCAGGCGGAAACGGCGCCGGCGCTGCAGGTCGATCACGCGGCGGCGCAGGATGCTCCAGAACAGGGGCGCCCATTCGGCCGCCGGCTTGTCGGCGTAGTCCAGCATGCGCATCAGCGCGTCCTGCACCGCGTCCATGGCGTCTTCGCGCTGGCGCAGGCCGGCCTCGGCGAAACGGAACGCGCGCGGGCCGACGCTGGCCAGGAACGCTTCCAGCGATGCCGGCAGGGCATCGGTGTCGGCGCTCGGGGGGACGGGGCTGCTCACCAGCACAGGGTACGGTTCCTCGCTCGGGCTCACCATCGACAACGCGTGAGCGTCGCCGCGGTTGACGCCGGGTGCGCGCCGGGTTCAGCCCGTGGTTATGATGGGCCGACGAAGACAGAGCGGGAGCGTTGCCAGTGAGTGACGGGTTCGTGGCGCTGTACATCTTCATGCTGGCGGCCATTGCCGGCCACGTGATCATTTCGCGGGTGCCGGTGATCCTGCATACCCCGCTGATGTCGGGTTCCAACTTCATCCACGGCATCGTGCTGATCGGCGCGATGGTGGTGCTGGGGCACGCGCAGACGCCGCTGGAAAAGGCGCTGGGCTTCCTTGCCGTAGTACTCGGTTCCGGCAATGCCGCCGGTGGCTACGTGGTCACCGCGCGCATGCTGGAGATGTTCAAGCCGAGCGCGCCCAAGGGCGGCAGGGACGAACCGAAGGAGCCACAGGCTTGAACATCAGCACCGTCGAACTGCTCGACTGGCTGGTCAAGGCCAGCTACCTCGTCGCCGCCACGCTGTTCCTGCTGGGTCTGCAGCGCATGGCTTCGCCGCTGACCGCGCGCAGCGGCATCCGCTGGGCCGGGCTGGGCATGCTGCTGGCCACGGTGGCGACGTTCTTCCTGCCTGAACTGCACAACGTGCCGCTGATCCTGGTCGCACTGCTGCTGGGCGCGGGCCTGGCCTGGTGGTCGGCCGGCAAGGTGGCTATCACCGACATGCCGCAGATGGTCGCGTTGTACAACGGCATGGGCGGTGGCTCGGCGGCGGCGATCGGTGCGGTGGAACTGCTGCGCTATGCCTTCCTTGCCAACCGCGATACCCGCCATTGGAGCGAGCAGGCGCTGGCCGACCTGGCCGCGCGCCAGCCCTCCGGCATGGTGCTGCTGCTGGCGGTGGTCGGCGCGGCGATCGGTGCGGTCTCGCTGTCCGGTTCGGTGATCGCCTGGGCCAAACTGGACGGACGCCTGGACAAGCGCGTGACCTGGCCCGGCCAGCAGGTGATGAACCTGCTGGTGGCACTGGCGGTGGCGGTGCTGGCGATCATCGCGGCCAGCACGCTCAACACCTCGGCAATCGTCGCTTTCTTCGTGCTGGCGCTGGTACTGGGCGTGCTGATGACGTTGCCGATCGGTGGCGCCGACATGCCGGTGGTGATCTCGCTGTACAACGCATTCACCGGCCTGGCGGTGTCCTTCGAAGGTTATGTGCTGGGCAATGAGGCGCTGATCATCGCCGGCATGATGGTCGGCGCGGCCGGCATCCTGCTGACCCGGTTGATGGCCAAGGCGATGAACCGGCCGATCCGCAACGTGCTGTTCTCCAACTTCGGCGGCGGTGCCGGAGGCGAGGCACAGGCGATCACCGGTGCGCAGAAGCCCATCGAAGCGTCGGACGTCGCGGCGATGATGGCCTTTGCCGAGCGCGTGGTGATCGTGCCCGGCTACGGCATGGCGGTGGCGCAGGCCCAGCACAAGATATGGGAACTGGCGCAGCGGCTGGGCCAGCGTGGCGTGAAAGTGAAGTTCGCGATCCACCCGGTGGCCGGGCGCATGCCCGGGCACATGAACGTGCTGCTGGCCGAGGCCGGCGTGCCCTACGACCTGATCGCCGACATGGACGACATCAACCCCGAATTCGCCAATACCGACGTGGTGCTGGTGATCGGTGCCAACGACGTGGTCAATCCGGTGGCGCGGACCGACCCGGCCAGCCCGATCTACGGCATGCCGGTGCTGGACGTGGTCAACGCGCGCAACGTGGTGGTGATCAAGCGTGGCAAGGGCACCGGTTTTGCCGGCATCGAGAATGCGCTGTTCTACGCCGACAACACCCGCATGCTCTATGGCGACGGCGCCGAAGCGGCGGCCTCGCTGGTGAGCGAGCTGAAGGCGCTCGACGGCGGGCATTGAGGCCGTACCGGTAGCGCCGGGCCATGCCCGGCGGCGTTTCGTGCGGACCGCTGCGCTCGCCGGGCATGGCCCGGCGCTACCCTCATCCACGCGTGACGTGAATCTGCGCGGTCAGCGCGCCAGCCAGGCGCCCACGGCCACGCCCAGGGCCAGCCACAGCCATTCCATTGCGCCATTGGCGAGGGTGATCAGGGTCCAGGCCAGGTGCGGGCCCATCCGCATCGTGGCGTCCCACAGGTCCAGGCCGATCGAGCCGCCCATCCAGGCGCTGGCGATGGCCCAGTTGGCCACGGCGGCCACCAGCAGGGTGCCGAGCACGACCAGGGCGACGCGCAGCCGGCCTGGGCCCAGCGTGCCCAGGCGCAGCATGAACACCAGTTCCAGGGCGGCCAGCACCGCCATCCAGCCGACCTGCCGGCCGGTCATCAGCGCCAGGACCATCCAGGCGAGGGGAGCGACAAACAGGCCCAGCAGCAGCATGAGGGGCCAGAGCCAGGTCACGGTCCTGGCACGCGCGGCATTGGAGGACATCGAAGCTCCCAGAAGATCACCCACAGGATACTGTGGTTTGCCGCAGTGCACCGGCGGTGCGGGGGCGGCTGGGCTAGAATGCCGTCTTGCGTGGCCTCGGCCACGGCCCCATATCGGTCCCCATGTATTCCCGTAGCAGCGAACCTGTCCACTTCGAACGCGATTGCGAGGCCGTGATGGTCCCGCAGGGCGACACCGTGACCCTGCCTGCCGGCAGCTATGGGTACATCACCCAGGCGCTGGGCGGCAGTTATTCGGTGTTCGTCGAGGGCAACCTGTTCCGCATCGCCGGCAAGGACGGCGATGCCATCGGCAAGGAGGCACCGGCGCCGCTCGAGCTGCCGGCCGACGCCACCGATGAACAGGTGGAGCAGCTGGTGTGGCAGCAGCTGCGCACCTGCTTCGATCCGGAAATTCCGGTCAACATCGTGGAACTGGGCCTGGTCTATGAAGTCGAGATCAAGCACCTGGATGAGGGCAAGCGCGAGATCGACGTGAAGATGACCCTGACCGCTCCGGGCTGCGGCATGGGCGAGATCCTGGTCGACGACGTGCGCAGCAAGCTTGAAATGATCCCGACAGTGGCCGAGGCCGACGTCGACCTGGTGTTCGACCCGCCGTGGAACCAGCACATGATGTCCGAGGCGGCCCGGCTAGAGACCGGCATGCTTTGACCCAGGGCCCGCAGTGACGCGGGCCCGGCACTACCCGCAACCAGAACAGGAATCCTCCGGTGTCCCAGTCCATCCCCAGCTTCGCCGTCACCCGTTCGGACCACCCGCGCAGCGCTGAAGAGCGCGCCCAGATCCTGGAGAAGCCGGGCTTCGGCCTGCACTTCACCGATCACATGGTGGAAGTGCGCTGGGACAAGGATGCCGGCTGGCACAATGCCAACGTGCGCGCCTACGGCCCGCTGCAGCTGGACCCGGCCGCCGCCGTGCTGCATTACGGCCAGGAAATCTTCGAAGGCATCAAGGCCTACCGTCATGCCGACGGTTCGATCTGGACCTTCCGCCCGGATGCCAACGGCCGTCGCCTGCAGCGTTCGGCGCAGCGCCTGGCGTTGCCGGAACTGCCGGTGGAGATCTTCGTCGAATCGCTGAAGCAGCTGATCGCCGTCGACAGTGACTGGGTGCCTTCGGCCGATGAGTCGAGCCTGTATTTCCGCCCGTTCATGATCGGCGATGAGGCCTTCCTCGGCGTGCGCGGCGCGCACAAGGCCGGCTACTACGTCATCGCCAGCCCGGCCGGCCCGTACTTCGCCAAGGGTGTTGCCCCGGTGTCGATCTGGCTGTCCACCGAGTACGCGCGTGCGGCCAAGGGTGGCACCGGTGCCGCCAAGTGCGGTGGCAACTACGCCGCCTCGCTGCTCCCGCAGCAGAAGGCGCAGGCGCAGGGCTGCTCGCAGGTACTGTTCCTCGACCCGGTCGAAGGCAAGTACCTGGAAGAACTGGGCGGCATGAACGTGTTCCTGGTCTACAAGGACGGCACGCTGGTCACCCCGGAACTGTCGGGCAGCATCCTCGAGGGCATCACCCGCGAGAGCATCCTGCAGCTGGCCCGCGACCGTGGCATGAAGGTCGAAGAGCGCAAGGTCAGCATCGACGAGTGGAAGGACGGCGTCGCCTCCGGTGCGATCAGCGAAGTGTTTGCCTGTGGCACCGCCGCGGTGGTCACTCCGATCGGCCAGCTGAAGGGCGAGGGCTTCTCGGTGGGCGACATCAACGCGCCGGCCGGCGAAGTGACCATGTCGCTGCGCAAGGAACTGACCGATATCCAGTACGGCCGCCTGCCGGACCGCCACAACTGGCTGGTCAAGCTGGGCTGATCGCCCAACGCTGAACTGTAGAGCCGAGCCGACGCTCGGCTGCTCTTCCGGAAAGCCCGTCCCCGTGACGGGTTTTCTGCGTTGTGGGCCCGGGGCCGAACGCCGATGTCGGCAAAGTCATTCCAGGACACGTGACGACCCAGTCAGGTCTGTGCAGGACACGAGAAAGTTCCTTCACCTTCACAAACCCTTGACCCTAAAAGTCTCAGAACGAACATTTCATCTTGCTGAAAAGACGCTGAAAATCTTGTGGTGTCCGGTTTCGGCCATTAGCGTCATATGTACGGCGGATCGTTAGGGGGATCCGCTGACTCATCGGACTTCGAACCTCGCCAACGCAAGCCAGCCCAGGGTTCGGGCCGGTGCTTCTGCCGATTCCGGCATTCACACCACAAGAAAGGGAAATACTGATGTCCCAGGTAACGCAACCGCGTGTGCGTCGAGTGTGGGTGGTCCTTGGTGCGTCCGTTCTGTCATCGCTGCTGCTGGCCACGCCTGCGCTGGCCGGTGACGTCCAGCTCAGCGGCCTGCAGTCCGCGCCGACGCACCAGCGCTTCATCGTGAAGTACCGCGACGGCAGTGCGCCGGTGGCCAACACCACCGCACTGGCCTCTTCGCTGAAGACTGCCGCCGCCGGCCTGGCCAGCAGCCAGGGCCGCGCGCTGGGCCTGCAGGAGGTCCGCAAGCTGGCCGTTGGCCCGACCCTGGTCAGGACCGATCGCCCGCTTGACCAGGCCGAATCCGAGCTGCTGATGCGCAAGCTCGCCGCCGACCCGAACGTGGAATACGTCGAAGTCGACCAGATCATGCGTGCGACGCTGACCCCGAATGACACCCGCTTCAGCGAGCAGTGGGGCTTCGGTACCTCCAACGCGTCGATCAACGTGCGGCCGGCCTGGGACAAGGCCACCGGCACCGGCGTGGTGGTGGCCGTGATCGATACCGGCATCACCAACCATCCCGATCTCAACGCCAACATCCTGCCTGGCTATGACTTCATCAGCGATGCCGCGATGGCGCGCGATGGCGGTGGCCGCGACAACAACCCGAATGACGAGGGCGACTGGTACGGCGCCAACGAGTGCGGCTCGGGCATCCCGGCCTCCAACTCCAGCTGGCACGGTACCCACGTCGCCGGCACCGTGGCGGCGGTGACCAACAACAGCACCGGCGTGGCCGGTACTGCGTTCAATGCCAAGGTCGTCCCGGTGCGCGTGCTGGGCAAGTGCGGCGGTTACACCTCCGACATCGCCGACGCGATCGTGTGGGCCTCTGGCGGCACCGTCAGTGGCGTGCCGGCCAACGCCAACCCGGCCGAGGTCATCAACATGTCGCTGGGTGGTGGCGGCACCTGCTCGGCCACCTACCAGAACGCCATCAACGGCGCGGTCAGCCGTGGCACCACCGTGGTGGTCGCCGCCGGCAACAGCAACACCAACGTGTCCTCGTCGGTGCCGGCCAACTGCGCGAACGTGATCGCGGTGGCGGCCACGACCTCGGCCGGTGCGCGTGCCAGCTTCTCCAACTACGGTGCCGGCATCGACATTTCCGGCCCGGGCCAGAGCATCCTGTCCACCCTCAACACCGGCACCACCACGCCGGGCAGCGCCACCTATGCGTCCTACAACGGCACCTCGATGGCGGCGCCGCACGTGGCCGGCGTGGTTGCGCTGATGCAGTCGGTGGCGCCGAGCGCACTGAGTCCGGCACAGGTCGAAAGCATCATCAAGAGCACTGCACGCCCGCTGCCGGGCGCCTGCTCGGGTGGCTGCGGCGCCGGCATCGTCGACGCCAACGCGGCCGTGGATGCGGCGATCAACGGCGGTGGCAACCCGAACCCGGGTGGCAACGTGCTGCAGAACAACGTGCCGGTGACCGGCCTGGGCGCCGCGACCGGTGCCGAGCTGAACTACACCGTCGCCGTTCCGGCCGGTAGCAGCCAGCTGCGCGTGACGATCAGTGGCGGCAGCGGCGATGCCGACCTGTACGTGCGCCAGGGCAGTGC
This sequence comes from Stenotrophomonas sp. DDT-1, assembly GCF_001580555.1. Classification (NCBI taxonomy): domain Bacteria; kingdom Pseudomonadati; phylum Pseudomonadota; class Gammaproteobacteria; order Lysobacterales; family Lysobacteraceae; genus Stenotrophomonas; species Stenotrophomonas sp. DDT-1. Next base: position 22,365 of record NZ_LEKR01000037.1, on the reverse strand, counting down.
CCCGACCGATACCAGCTACACCTGCCGTCCGTACCTGAGTGGCAACAGCGAGACCTGCACCATCAACAGCCCTGCCGCTGGCACGTGGTATGTGCGGGTGAAGGCCTACAGCACCTTCTCGGGCGTGACCCTCAACGCCCAGTACTGAGCCCAAGTCCCTCTCCAAGGGCACGCCCTGGCTTCGGCCGGGGCGTTCTTGCTTCTGTAGGGCCGAGCCCATGCTCGGCTGCTCTGGCTGCGGACCGTTGTGCCGCGCTGGCACGCGGTTGCCGAGCATGGCTCGGCACTACAAGGGCAGCGCTCTGGCAGGTGCCGAGCTTGGTCGGCACGCGGTTCCTCAGACCGACTCGAAGCGGTTCGCGGCCACGTTCTTGCGCACGTGCTGCGGGTCGAAGATCCGCCCGTTCATCGCGATGTACACGCCGCTCGGCAACGACTGCACCGCACCGATCGCACAGCCGATGTTGAACTCGGCATCCGAGCCGCGGAAGCGTGCCGGGCTCAGTGCACCGGTCATCACGATGGTCTTGTCCGGGATCGTCGCCAGCACCTTGCCGGTCTGCACCATCGAGTCGGTGCCGTGGGTCACCAGGACGTGCCGGGTCGGCTGCGCGGCGATGGTGGCGCGGATCAGCTCGCGGTCCTCATCGTTGATGTGCAGCGAATCCTTGCGCAGGATCGGAATCACGTTGAAGCGGAACGTCACGCCCAGCTCGCGCAGGATCATGCCGATCTGCGGATCGCCGATCTGGTAGTCCGACTTGTCGTCGAAGTAGATCTTGTCGATCGTGCCACCGGTGGTGACGACCAGGAGCTCTTCCATCATGTGCATGCGCGAAACCAGGACAGGTACTGCGGCGCGGGGCCAGGAATGCAGATGATACGGCCCAGCGGGCGCAGCGTCAGCGTTGCTTGCCGAAGCGGGCGCGCAGGCCGGGCAGGCTGGCGCTGAAGATCACCAGCAGGGCCAGCGCGATCTCGATCAGCGCCAGCCAGCGCGTTTCCGGGTGGCTCCAGGCGCTCATCACGCCGTGGCTGAACCAGCCCAGCGCCAGCACCGAGGCCCAGAATCCGGCCTTGCGCCAGCCCAGGCGCACGGCGATGGCCAGCGCCAGCGGCGGCGCGGTGAACACCAGTTGGGTCGCCAGCCAGTGCTTGTCATTGATGAACCAGCCGGCGAACAGCGCGGCCAGCCCCATCAGGGCCAGCAGCAGGACCGTGCGCGGCGCGGCGCTCATCGGGCCAACCGCTGCGCGATGCCGGCCACCCGGCGCCCCAGCGCGCGCGCCAGCACGGCTTCGTCGTCGGTCGGCTGCGGGTCGTCGGCGGCACCGGCGACGTGGCTGGCGCCATAGGGTGTGCCGCCACTGGTGGTATGGCTCAGCGCCGGTTCGGTGAACGGAATGCCGACGATCACGCAGCCATGGTGCAGCAGCGGCACCTGCATCGACAGCAGGGTCGATTCCTGCCCGCCATGCATGGATGCGGTGGACGTGAACACGCCGGCCGGCTTGCCGGAGAGGGTGCCATTGACCCATTCGGCGCCCAGCCCATCCAGGAAATGCTTCACCGGCGCGGCCATGTTGCCGAAGCGGGTCGGACTGCCGAGCAGCAGGCCCTGGCATTCGACCAGGTCCTGCACGCTTACATAGGGGGCGCCATCGTCGGGTACCGGCGGCTGCGCGGTCTGGGTCACTGCGGCCACCGGCGGCACCGTGCGCAGGCGCGCGGTCATGCCCGGCACTTCGCCGATGCCCCGCGCGATCTGGCGCGCCAGCCGTGCCACCGAACCGCCCCGGCTGTAATACAGCACCAGAATCTCGCCCATCGTGCCCGCTTCTCCTCGTCGTGTGGTCACCAGTATGGCTATCCTGCGAGCATTCCGCATCGGGTACCCTTCCACCGATGGAACCTTTGGATACGCTCAACCTGTGGATGGAGCGCGCGCGGGATCGCGCACGGGCCATCAGTTTCGGCCGCTTCCTGTGGCATCGCTTCCTCGACGACCGCCTGTTCCAGGCAGCGGCGGCGCTGGCGTACACCACGGTGTTCGCGCTGGTGCCGCTGGCCATCGTGGTGTTCGGCGTGCTCTCGGCCTTCCCCGTTTTCGACCGCTGGAGCGACCAGCTCAGCGACTACGTCTTCTCCAACTTCGTGCCCTCCGCTGCGCGCGCGGCCGAGGGTTACCTGCGGCAGTTTTCGGCCAGTGCCGGCCAGCTGACGGCCGCCGGCTTCATCGCACTGGTCGCTTCACTGCTGATCACGCTCAACAGCGTGGAAGAGACCTTCAACCAGATCTGGCGGGTCGGCTCGAGCCGGCCCAAGCTGACCCGCTTCCTGGTCTACTGGACCGTGCTGACCCTGGGCGCGATGCTTGCCGCCGCGTCGCTGGCAGTATCGGCGAGGGTGTTCGCGATGCCGTTGTTCGGTACCCAGGAGGGCCGTTGGCTGGCCGAACTGGCGCTGCGGCTGGCACCGATCCTGATCGAGTTCGTCTGCATCACGCTGATGTTCCGCGTGGTACCGCACCACACGGTGAAATGGCGGCATGCCGTGCCCGGCGCGATCCTGGCGGCGGTCATCCTTGAACTGGTGAAGTGGGGCATCGGCGCGTATCTGGGCAGCTTCCAGTCCTACCAGAAGCTGTATGGCACGGTCGCCTTCGTGCCGATCCTGCTGCTGTGGATCTACCTGTGCTGGGTGGCGGTGCTGCTGGGTGCGTCGCTGGCCTCCTCGATGGCCGCCTTCCGCTACCAGCCGGTCGAGCTGCGCCTGCCGCAGGGGTACGAGTTCTATGGGCTGCTGCGCCTGCTTGGCCGCTTCCAGCATGCACGGGCCAAGGGCAAAGGCCTGGCCGATGACGAGATCCTGCGGCTGGAGCCGATGCTGACCGATTCACTGCTGCAGGACCTGATCTGCAACCTGCAGGAGATCGACCTGCTGCGCCGCGATGAGCGCGGCGAGTGGCTGCTGTCGCGCGACCTGGACCAGGTCAGCCTGGCCGATCTGTACGAATGCACCCAGCTGCGCATCCCGGTAGCCGAGCAGCACCTGCCGTATCGCGACGACAGCCTGGGCCGTGCCGCCTTGGCGGCGCTGGATGACCTGCGACTGCCCCTGCGCGAACGCCTGAAGCGCAAGGTCAGTGATATCTATACCGACTCTGGAGACACCCCATGACCCGCAACACGTCGTTGCCGCTGCTGCTCCCGTTGACCCTGCTGCTGGCCCTGGCGGCCTGCAAACCGGCCCAGGAGCCGGCACCGGCCAGCAGCCAGCCACCGGCGCAGGCACCGACGCCGAGCACGCCGGCACCGGTCGAGGAAACCCCGGCCGAGCGCACCACCGCCGAGTTCCCGACACTGAAGATGAAGGCGGTGGATGGCAGCGACTACGACCTGGCCGCGCATCGCGGCAAGTGGGTGGTGGTGAACTTCTGGGCCACCTGGTGCGCGCCGTGCCGCAAGGAGATGCCCGAGCTGTCGGCCCTGCATGCGATGCGCAGCAACATCGAAGTGGTCGGCTTGGCTTACGAGGACATCGAAGTGCCGGAGATGCAGTCGTTCCTGGCCAAGCATCCGGTGACCTATCCGATCGTGATCGTGGACCCGTTCGATCCGCCGGCCGACTTCGCCACGCCGCGTGGCCTGCCGCTGACCCATCTGCTGGATCCGCAGGGCAAGCTGGCGCATACGTTCCTCGGCCCGGTGACCGCCGCCGACATCGAAAAGCAGATCGCTGCTGCCAAGTAGTGGGTTGGTCGGCAGGGCCTGCGGCCCTGCACCCGCGGTAGTGCCGGCCGCTGGCCGGCAGCAACGGCAACAGCCGAAGCAACAGCAACAGCGGGCTATCCGTGGGATGGCGGGGCGGTGTCGGAGTGCGGGGACGCCGCAAGTACGTCCATGTAGGCTTGGCAGCCGCATCCATGCGGCTGACACCCCGCACTCCGACACCGCCCCGCCATCCCGCAGGAAGCCCGCCGTTGCTGTTGCTGTTGCCGTTGCTCTGGCTTCGGCAGGTGCAGGGCCGCAGGCCCTGCCGACCAACCCTATCCCTCGACCGGGAAGTCCTCGATCGGCTTCAGCACATCGAAGTGCTCGCGATGCAGCTTGCCCTTCAGCTTCGGCAGCTCCGGCAACGGTGCATCCACCCGCGTGTCCGGCAACCGGTCCAGCAGGTTTCGCACCAGGGTCAGCCGGCCTAGCCGCTGGTCGTTGAAGTCCACCAGCGTCCACGGCGCCGCCTCGCGATGCGTCGCGCGCAGCATCGCCTCGCGGGCCTCGGTGTACGCGCTGTACTTGCTGCGTGATTTCAGGTCCACCGGGGAAAGCTTCCAGCCCTTCAGCGGATCGAGATGGCGTTCGGCGAAGCGCTTTTCCTGCTGCTCCTGGTCCACGCACAACCAGTACTTGAACAGCAGGATGCCGTCGTCCACCAGCAGCTGTTCGAACACCGGCGCCTGGCGCAGGAACTGCTGGTACTCGGTTTCGCTGCAATAACCCATCACCCGTTCAACACCGGCACGGTTGTACCAGCTGCGGTCCATCAGCACGATCTCGCCGGCGGCGGGAAGATGCGCGGCGTAACGCTGGAAGTACCACTGCGTGGCTTCGCGGTCGGTGGGCTTGGGCAGCGCCACCACCCGGCATTGGCGCGGGTTGAGATGCTGGCTGATGGCCTGGATCGCACCGCCTTTGCCTGCGGTATCACGTCCCTCGAACAGCACCAGCAGGCGTTGCCCGCTGTGCTGCACCCAGCGCGCCATGGCGGTCAGTTCCAGCTGCAAAGGCAGCAGCAGTTCGTCGTAGTCCTTGCGCTTGAGCTTGGCCATCGTCACACCACGCGGGGAGGAATCCCGAGCGTAGCGCAGGGATCGCTCAGGCGATGTCGAGGCCCTGCCAGCCCTGTTCGCCCGCCAGATGCTGCAGCAGCGCCGAAAGGTCGTGGGCAAATCCGGCCATGTCGAACAGGCCACTGTCTTCGCGTGCCTGCGCCAGTTCGGCTCGCAACGCTGCCAGCGCCGCCGGGTTGTTGCCCAGCGCGCTGGCGGTGGCGATGAACGCCGCATCGTCGGCAACGTTCATCCGCGAAAGACCCAGATGATGGTTGAGGCTGCCGGCCACGCGCGCGGCGAAGGTATCGCCCGGGCAGGTCAGCACCGGGCAGCCGGCCCACAGCGCATCGGAGGCGGTGGTGTGCGCGTTGTAGGGATGTGTGTCGAGGAACAGGTCGGCCAGCTGATAGCGGGCCAGGTACTGCGGATGCGGCAGCTTGGTCATGAACACCAGGCGCGCCGGATCCAGGCCGGCGGCCTGCGCGGCCGCACGCAGGCGCGCATCGGCCTTGCCGGGCCCGGACAGCAGCCACAGCACGCTGCCGGGCACGGCCTGAAGCACCGCGAAGGCGCGGCCCATGCTGCGCGGGTTGAGCTTGTAGCTGTTGTTGAAGCAGCAGAACACCACGCCGTGTGCGGGCAGCCCGCACTCGGCGCGGGACGGTGCCGGTTCCAGTACGCGGGTGTTGTCCGAGGGCTGGAAGGCACGTGGCAGGCGCAGGACGCGTTCGCTGAAGTGAGGTTCCAGCGATGCCGGCAGCACGAATTCGTCGGCGACCACGGCATCCAGCCAGCGCGCACCTGATGTGCCGGGGTAGGCCAGCCAGTTCAGCTGCAACGGGGCCGGGCGCATGGCCAGCACTTCGGGCGTGCCGCCGCCCCCCCAGCCGCGCAGGTCGAACAGCAGGTCGATGCCCTGTGCACGGATGCGGGCCGCGATGTCGGCATGCCGCAGTGCGGCCACGTCATGCAGGCGGGCCGCAGCCTGCAGGCGTTCGCGGATGCGGCTGCCATCGGCGCGGTTCAGCGCGAACAGGTGCAGCTGCAGCGCCGGGTCAGGGCGCAGGTGTTCGAGCAGGGCCACGGTCAGCAGCCCGGTGGGATGGGCGCCGAAGCCATTGGAGAGGAAGCCGACGCGCAACGCGCCGTGCTCGCGAACCTTCACTGCAGGAAGGGGGCGCACCGCCGACGCAACGACCGCGGCGCGTGCGCGCGCACAGGCCAACTGCTCCGCAGCGCTGGCGTCTTCGTTGAGGAAGGCGAAGGGTTCCACCGCGCCCTGACCCGCGGCGAGCGCGTTGCGCACCTGCGCAGCCAGCGTGTCCACGTCCTGCCAGTCGCACAGGCGGCGCTGCCAGGCCAGGCGCTGGGCCGCGATGTAGGGTTCGCCCGGCATCAGCGCATGCGCGCGGCGATAGACCGTCGCCGCCCCTTCGGCATCATCGGCATCTTCCAGCGCGTGGCCCAGCCACAACGCGATGCCCGGGTGCTGCGGGGCCAATGCCGAGGCCTGGCCGAGCAGCTTCGCCGCGTCGGCGTGCGCGCCGGCCATCCACGCCACGCGCCCCAGCCGCGCCAGCGCTTCGGGGTGGTTGGGGCGCAGCTGCAGGGCACGTCGTGCGGCCTGCTCGCCGGCAGCGATGTCGCCGGCTTCCAGTTCCAGGTCGGCCAGCATCACCCAGGCGACGAAGTCGCCGGGCTGGCGTGCGATCGCCTGCTGCAGGTGCTGCCGCTGCTGCCAGGCCGTCATCGTGCTCAGCCCGCCGACAGCTGGGCCAGGGCGTCGACCTGGTGTTCGTGGCTGAGCCGCTGCAGCAGCGGGTCGAGGTCACCGGCCAGGATGTTGGGCAGGTCGTACAACGTCAGGCCTTCCACGCGGTGGTCGGTGATCCGGCCCTGCGGGAAGTTGTAGGTGCGGATGCGCTGGCTGCGATCGCCGCTGCCGACCTGCAGGCGCCGCGACTCGGCCTGTGCCGCGTCCTGGCGCTGGCGCTCGGCATCGAGCAGCTGCGCCTTCAGGCGCTTCATCGCCTTGTCGCGGTTGGCGTGCTGGCTGCGCTCGGTCTGGCACTCCACCACTACGCCGGTTGGCACGTGGGTGATGCGGATCGCGGACTCGGTCTTGTTGACGTGCTGGCCACCGGCGCCGGACGAGCGGAACGTATCCACCTTCAGGTCGGCCGGATTGATGACGATGTCATCGACTTCGTCAGCCTCGGGAATGATTGCCACGGTCGCGGCCGAGGTATGGATGCGGCCCTGCGATTCGGTGGCCGGCACGCGCTGCACGCGGTGCGTGCCCGATTCGAACTTCAGGCGCGAGAACGCACCACGGCCGACCACACGCGCCACCACTTCCTTGTAGCCGCCATGCTCGCCGGGGTTGTCCGATTCGATCTCGACCTTCCAGCCCTGGCGCTCGGCATAGCGGGCGTACATGCGGAACAGGTCGCCGGCGAAGATCGCGGCTTCGTCGCCGCCGGTGCCGGCGCGCACTTCCAGGAACAGGTTGCCTTCGTCGCGCGGATCGCGCGGCACCAGCAGCAGCGCCAGCTCCTGCTCCAGTTCCTGCAGGCGCGCCTGTGCAGCAGCGATTTCCTCGTCGGCCAGCTCGCGCAGGTCGGGGTCGGCGCGCATGCCTTCGGCGGCGGCCAGGTCGGCCTTGGCACGGGCTTCATCGGCGAGCGCGGCAGCGACCGGCTCCAGTTGGGCGAATTCGCGCGAAAGGTCGCGGAAACGGGTGTTGTCGGCGACCACATCGGGTTCGGCGAGCAGGCGTTCCAGTTCTTCGCGGCGCTCGGCCAGCGCTTCCAGCTTACGGCGCAGGGTCGGCGTCATCGGGTCTCACGGGTGGGTGGCGGTAGCCCGGCGTGGCCGGGAACAGGCGCGCGGCGGCGCGGGTCAGGTCGGCATCGCCACTCAGCGCGGCGGCGCGCAGTGCGGCGGTCGGCGGATGCAGCAGGCGATTGGTCAGGCCGTGCGCCAGCAGTTCCAGCACTTCGTCGGCGGGCTTGCCGTTGGCCAGCTGCTGGCGTGCGCGCTCCAGCAACTCGGCGCGGGTGGCCTCGCCGAACGCACGCAGCTGCCGCAAAGGCGCCTGATGGGCACTGGCCTGCTGGGTCTCGACGTAACGCGATACCTGCAGGTCGATGATCGCCTCGGCTTCGGCGGCGGCCTCGCGGCGGCCACGGCGGTTGTCTTCCACCGCGCGTTCCAGGTCATCGACGGTGTAGAGGAAGGCATCGTTGAGCGTGCCGACCTCGGCTTCGATGTCGCGCGGAACGGCCAGGTCGAACAGCAGCATCGGCTTGTGCCGGCGGGCGCGCAGGGCCTTGGCCACCATCTCGCGATGGATCACCGGCTCGCGCGCGGCGGTGGCCGAGAACACCACGTCGGCCTCGCCCAGGTGGCGGTCCAGTTCGGTCAGCGGCAGGGCCACGCCGCCGTGGCGGCTGGCCAGTTCCTGCGCGTGGGCCAGGGTGCGGTTGGCGATCAGCAGCCGCCGCACCTTGCCTTCGCTCAGGTGCCGTGCAGCCAGCTCGATGGTCTCGCCCGCACCAACCAGCAGCACGGTGGAGTCGTCCAGCCGGGCGAACGCGTTCTGCGCCAGGCGCACCGCGGCCGACGCCACCGATACCGGGTTGGCGCCCACCTGGGTATCGGTGCGCGCCCGCTTGGCCACCGAGAAGGTCTGCTGGAACAGGCGGTCCAGGCGCTGGCCGAGCAGGCCATGGTCGCGCGCGGTCGACCAGGCGTCCTTCACCTGGCCGAGGATCTGCGGTTCGCCCAGCACCATCGAGTCCAGCCCGGTGGCGACCCGGAACAGGTGGCGCACAGCCTCGGCATCGGCATGCTGGTACAGATAACCCTGCAGGTCACCGGCCTGGCTGCGCAGCCACTGGTCCAGCGCCTGTGCCGAGTCGGCCACGGCGTACAGCTCGGTGCGGTTGCAGGTGGACAGCAGGACCGCCTCGGCGATCTGCGGGGTATCGCGCAGCGAGCCCAGCGCACGCGGCAACGCCTCACCGGCGAAGGCCGCGCGCTCGCGCAGCTCCACCGGTGCGGTCTGGTGATTCAGTCCGAGCACCCACAGGGTCATTGTTCAGTTGCTTGCGATAAGCTGCTGGCCATTGGACGACATTTTAAGGCCCCGATGCCGACGATGCCCGCATTGATTCGCATCCCCAGTGTTCTGCTGCTGTCCCTGGCCTGCGCCCAGGCCCTGGCGGCGGTGCCGGCCAAGGCCCCCGTGCGGGCTGCGGCCACCGGGGAACTGGCGCTGGAGCCGGTGATGGCCGGTGAGTTCGCCCTGCAGGCCGGCAAGCTGGCCGAGGCCGCGCGCTGGTACCTGCAGGCCGCGCAGCAGACTGACGGCGATGCTGGCCTGGCCGAGCGCGCGACCCGTATCTCCATGCTTGCCAACGATGACGCCAGCGCCGCCAAGGGCCTGGCCCTGTGGCAGCAGCGCGCCCCGCGTTCGTTGACCATGCGCAGCGCCGCCGGTGCGCTGGCCATGCGCCAGGGCGATGTAAAGGCCGCCCGCACTGAATTGCAGGCGCTGCTGGCCGACCCCGACGAGCGCGGCTGGAAGTTCGCCCTGGCCGCGCTGATCGGCGGTGGCCGCGACCCGGCGGTGCCTGCGCAGGTGCTCGGCGAGCTGGTCGATGCCAATGCCATTCCACCGAAGATCGAGGCCTGGCAGGAGTTCGGCCGCCTCGCCCTGCGCATGGACAAGCCCGACCTGGCGCGGCGCATGATCGATGAGGTGGTCAGACGCTTCCCCGAAGAACCGCGCGTAGCCTTGCTGCGTGCCAGCCAGCTGCAGCAGGCGGGCGAGACCGACAAGGCCTTGTCGCTGCTGCACGACGTCGAGCCGAAGACCCGGCAGGACCCCGAGCTGCGCAATGCGGTGGCCATCGCCTACGACAGCCTGGGGCAACCGGCTGCGGCCGAGCGCGTACTGGCATTCGGCCCGCAGGATGTGCAGACCTGGGGCATGCGCGCTTCACTGTTGGCCAAGCAGGGCGACAAGGCGGCGCTGTCCAACCTCTACAACGAACTGTCGCGGCAGGCGGCCAAGCCGGACCCCGCGCAGCGCCTGCTGCTGGGCAAGATCGCCGAATACCTGAAGCGTTATCCCGAGGCGGTGCAGTGGTACCACAGCGTGCCCGGTGGCGATGAACTGAGCGAGGCGCGCCTGCGCGCGGCCAATGCCCAGGCCCTGGCCGGGCGCCTGCCGCAGGCATTGGATGAAGTGCACGCGATCCAGTCCGATGCGGTGGTCGACGACGATGTGCGCCGCGATGCCTACCTGCTGGAAGCCGAACTGCGCCAGCGTGCTGACGACAGTGCCGGGGAGCTGGATGCGCTGGCCCGCGGCCTGGCCGCCTACCCGGATGACAACGGCCTGCTGTACGCCCGTGCGCTCACCTGGGAACGCCGCGACGACATCCCGCGCGCCGAGGCCGATCTGCGCAAGATCCTGGTGACCGATCCGGAAAACGTGCCGGCCCTGAACGCGCTGGGCTATACCCTGGCTGACCGCACCGGGCGCCTGCAGGAGGCGCTGGAGCTGATCGACCGCGCCCGCGTCGCCGAGCCGGACAACGCCGCCATCGTCGACAGCTATGGCTGGGTGCTGTATCGCCTGGGCCGCAAGGACGAAGCGCTGGTGCAGCTGCGCCGGGCCTGGACCCTGGCCAAGGACCCGGAGATTGCCGCCCATGTCGGCGAAGTGCTGTGGGTGCTGGGCAAGCATGACGAGGCCCGCCACTTCTTCGACGAAGCGGCCAAGCTCGACCCTGAAAACCGCGCGCTGCTGCGCGCCCGCGAGAAATTCAATCCATGAGTGTTTCCCTGATCCGGCCGCTGCTGTTGGCGGCTGCGACCCTGGCGGTGACCGCCTGTACCAGCGTGGGCACGCAGAAGACCCCGCCACCGGCGGTGGTCGAGACAGTTTCGGCCGAAGCGGCGCAGGCCGAAGCGGCGCGTGTGGCCGCCCTGCATGCACAGCCGGACTGGGCCTTCCAGGGCCGGGTCGCGGTCAGCAAGGGCAAGGACGGCGGCAGCGGTCGCATCGACTGGAAGCAGCAAGGCCGCCGCTACGTGGTGGAGTTGAGCGCGCCGGTGACCCGGCAGAGCTGGAAGCTGACCGGCGATACCCATTCCGAAGCTGGTCGCCTGGAAGGACTGACGGGCGGCCCGCGCGACGGCGAGGACGCCCAGCAGCTGTTGCTGGAGGCGACCGGCTGGGACATTCCGGTCAACCAGTTGCCGGAGTGGATCCGCGGGCTGGTCGCCGGCGACGCCGCCGGCCCCGAGACGGTCGAACGCGACGGTGAAGGCCGGCCGCGTCGCATGCAGCAGATGGGCTGGCAGGTACAGTACCTGGACTGGTACCCGGCCGACGCCGGACGGCCGGCGCTGCCGCGCCGGATCGAGGCCAGCAATGGTGACGCCAAGGTGCGCCTGCTGGTGGACCAGTGGGGGCCGGGCGCCCCATGAGTGCCGGGCGCGACGACGCGGGCTGGTCCTGGTGGCCGGCCCCGGCCAAGCTGAACCTGTTCCTGCACATCACCGGCCGCCGGGCCGACGGCTACCACGAACTGCAGACCGTGTTCCGCCTGCTGGACTGGGGCGATCGCATCGGCCTGCGCCTGCGTGAAGACGGCCAGGTGCGCCGGCACGGCGAGGGCCTGGCCGGCGTGGCCGAGGCCGACGATCTGGCGGTACGTGCCGCGAAGCTGCTGAAAGAGTCGACCAATGTCGCGCAAGGTGCTGACATCATCGTCGAAAAGCACGTTCCTGCCGGTGGCGGCTTCGGTGGCGGCTCGTCCGATGCGGCCACGGTACTGGTGGTGCTGAACCGGCTCTGGCAGGCCGGGCTGGACGAAGAGGCGCTGGCCGCGCTGGGCCTGCGCCTGGGCGCCGACGTGCCGGTGTTCGTGCGCGGTCGCAACGCCTGGGCAGAAGGGGTGGGCGAGCGCCTGCAGCCGATCACGCTGGCGCCGGCCTGGTATGTGGTGGTTGAACCGGGCGTTCATGTTCCCACGCCGGCCCTGTTTGCAGACCCGGATTTGACGCGCGACAGCCCAGTGGCGAAAATAGAGGACTTCGCTTCCGGGACCCTGGTCGGGAACGCGTTCGAACCGGTGCTGCGCCGCCGTGAGCCTGCCGTCGAGGCAGCGCTTGCCGCGTTGAGCGACATCGGCACGGCGCGGCTGACCGGTTCGGGAAGTGGTTGTTTCGTCGAATTCGCGTCGCAGTCTGCTGCAGAGCAGGGACGGTCGAAATTGCCGAAGGAGTTGCGGGCAAGGGTGGCTGCGGGCGTTGCGCGTTCGCCACTGCTGGATGCACTCGAGCAACACTGATTTATCAATGCAGGGGCGTCGCCAAGAGGCCCAAGGCACCAGGTTTTGATCCTGGCATTCGTAGGTTCGAATCCTACCGCCCCTGCCAATAGCGGCTGTGTCCGCGCCTTCCAGCGCATCGCCCGCGCGGGACGTGGAAACAACCGCGGTGTTGTCAGCAGCAAGGGTCCATCCGGGTCCTTGCCGCCCCCGGATCCCCGCCACTCGTCCCCGCCCGAGACAATCATGATGCAAGAGTCCCCGAACCTGCTGGTCTTTTCCGGCAACGCCAACAAACGTCTGGCGCAGAACATCTGCAAGGAACTGGGGGTTCGCCCGGGCAAGGCGCTGGTCTCGCACTTCTCCGATGGCGAAGTGCAGGTGGAGATCGAAGAGAACGTCCGCAAGCAGGACGTGTTCGTGATCCAGCCGACCTGCGCGCCGAGCGCGGAAAACCTGATGGAACTGCTGGTGCTGATCGACGCGCTCAAGCGCGCATCGGTGGCCAGCGTGACCGCGGTGGTGCCGTACTTCGGCTACTCGCGCCAGGATCGCCGCATGCGCTCCTCGCGCGTGCCGATCACCGCCAAGCTGGCGGCGAAGATGTTCAGCACCGCGGGCGCTGATCGCGTGCTGACCGTCGACCTGCACGCCGACCAGATCCAGGGCTTCTTCGATATTCCGGTGGACAACGTGTATGCGTCCCCGCTGCTGCTGGCCGACATCTGGCGCGCCTACGGCACCGAGAACCTGATCGTCGTCTCGCCGGACGTGGGCGGCGTGGTCCGCGCCCGTGCGGTGGCCAAGCGCCTGGATGACGCCGACCTGGCCATCATCGACAAGCGCCGCCCCCGCGCCAACGTCTCCACCGTGATGAACATCATCGGTGACGTCGAAGGCAAGACCTGCGTGATGGTCGATGACATCGTCGATACCGCCGGCACCCTGTGCGCCGCTGCCGCTGCCCTGAAGGCGCGCGGTGCGCTCAAGGTCGCTGCCTACTGCACCCACGCGGTGCTGTCGGGCCCGGCAGTGGACAACATCACCAATTCCCAGCTCGACGAGCTGGTGGTGACCGACACCATCCCGCTGAAGGACGCCGCGCGGGTGTGCAGCAAGATCCGCCAGCTGAGCGTGGCGGAAATGCTGGCCGAAACGATGCGCCGCATCGCCTTCGGCGAGTCGGTCAGCTCGCTGTACGTGGACTGAGTTTTTCGTCCCTGCCGGCAACGGCGGGGGCATACCCGGATGCTTCTGGTCGCGGAAGCATCTTCAACCGCCACGCCGCAGGGCGCGGCAACAACCTGAGTAGTCGAAAATGTCGAAGACCCATGAAATCAAGGTCACCAAGCGTGAACTGCAGCGTAAGGGTGCGAGCCGCCGCCTGCGTCACGCGGGTGTGATCCCGGCCATCGTGTACGGCGGCAACGCCGAGCCGGTCGCCATCAGCCTGGACCACAACGAAATCTGGCTGGCCCAGCAGAACGAGTGGTTCTATGCCTCGATCCTGGACCTGAACCTGGACGGCCAGGTGCAGAAGGTCCTGCTGCGTGACATGCAGCGCCACCCGTACAAGCAGCTGATCATGCACCTGGACTTCCAGCGCGTGAACGAGAACGAAGCCCTGACCGCTTCGGTCCCGCTGCACTTCGTCAACGAAGACACCTCGCCGGCCGGCAAGGCTGCCGACGTCGTGGTCACCCACGAACTGAAGGAAGTGACCATCACCTGCCTGCCGAAGGACCTGCCGGAGTCGATCGAAGTCGACCTGGGCGAGCTGAAGGCCGGTGACGTGGTGTACCTGTCCGACATCAAGCTGCCTAAGGGCGTGGAAATCCCGGCGCTGGCGCTGGGCAAGGACCACGACGACGCCATCGTCACCGCCAAGGCCGGCAAGGCCGACGAGGCTGACGAAGAAGCGGCTGCCGCCGAGTAATACCGTTACGGTGCCTGCCTGCGGGCAGGCACCGTACTGGAAGGAACCATGGCAGGACTGCGACTGATCGTCGGTCTGGGCAATCCCGGATCGGAACACGCCCGGACCCGGCACAATGCCGGGTTTCATTTCGTTGAGGCCCTGGCGGAAAAAGCCGGTGCGCGATGGAATGTGGACAGCAAGCTGTTCGGTGAGACCGCCAAGGTCGAGATCGCCGGGCAGACGGTGTGGCTGCTCAAGCCCGCCACCTTCATGAACCTCAGCGGCAAATCGGTCACCGCCGCGCAGCGGTTCTGGAAGATCGAGCCGGAGGAAACCCTGCTGGCCCACGACGAACTGGACCTGCCGCCCGGCGCGGCACGGCTGAAGTTCGACGGTGGCCACGGCGGCCAGAACGGCCTGCGCGACACCATCCGCCTGCTCGGCCACGGCAAGTTCCATCGCCTGCGCGTGGGCATCGGCCATCCCGGCCACAAGGACCGCGTGGTGGGTTGGGTGCTCGGCCGCCCGTCGAAGGACGACGACGTGCTGATCGCGCGCGCCATCGACGATGCGATCGACGTGCTGCCGCTGGCAGTGCAGGGCGATTTCAGCGAAGCGATGAAGCGGCTGCACACCCCGAAATAAGCTGTAGGTACCGACCGTTGGTCGGTGTGGAACCATCCAATCCGCTAGGTACCGGCCGTTGGTCGGTACGGAACCAACCAATCCGGTAGGTACCGGCCGTTGGTCGGTACGGAACCAACCAATCCGGTAGGTACCGACCGTTGGTCGGTACGGAGAATGATTGGAAAAGCAGCGCCCAGGCCGCTGTTTCCCCAATCACTTTCACCCCAGAGAGCTGTCACCCATGGGTATCAAATGCGGCATCGTCGGCCTGCCCAACGTCGGCAAGTCGACCCTGTTCAATGCGCTGACCAAGGCGGGTATCGCCGCGGCGAACTTCCCGTTCTGCACCATCGAGCCGAACGTCGGCATCGTGCCGGTGCCGGATCCGCGCCTGAACGAGCTGGCGGGCATCATCAACCCGCAGAAGGTCATCCCGACCGCGGTTGAGTTCGTCGACATCGCCGGCCTGGTGGCCGGTGCCGCCAGCGGTGAAGGCCTGGGCAACAAGTTCCTGGCGCACATCCGTGAGGTCGATGCGATCACCCACGTGGTGCGCTGCTTCGAGCACGGTGACATCGTGCACGTGGCCGGCAAGGTCGATCCGATCTCGGACATCGAAACCATCGACACCGAGCTGGCGCTGGCCGACCTGGACAGCGTGGAGAAGGCACTGAACCGTGCCGAGCGTGCGGCCAAGGGCGGCGACAAGGATGCAGCGGCGCGCAAGCCGGTGCTGGCCAAGCTGCAGGCGGCGCTGTCGGAGGGCAAGGCCGGCCGCTCGGCCGGCCTGGACGAGGAAGAGAAGGCGCTGGTGCGCGACCTGTTCCTGCTGACCCTGAAGCCGGTGATGTACATCGCCAACGTGCTGGAAGACGGTTTCGAGAACAACCCGCACCTGGACGCCGTGCGCGCGCATGCCGCCGCCGAGGGCGCGCAGGTGGTGCCGGTGTCGGCCGCGATCGAAGAAGAGCTGTCCCAGCTCGACGACGAAGACCGCGATACCTTCCTGGCCGATCTGGGCCTGAGCGAGCCGGGCCTGAACCGCGTGATCAACGCGGCCTACAGCCTGCTCGGCCTGCAGACCTACTTCACCGCAGGCGTGAAGGAAGTCCGTGCGTGGACCGTGCGCAAGGGCGCCACCGCTCCGCAGGCTGCCGCGGTCATCCACACCGACTTCGAGAAGGGCTTCATCCGCGCCGAAACCATCGCGTATGACGACTTCATCAAGTACAAGGGCGAAGCCGGCGCCAAGGAAGCCGGTCGCCTGCGCCTGGAAGGCAAGGAGTACCGGGTGCAGGAAGGCGACATCCTGCACTTCCGCTTCAACGTCTGATCCGGCGGCAACGGATCGACCCCGGACGCCCCGCCTTGTGCGGGGCGTTCGCGTTTCCGGCGATGGACAAAAAATCACCACGTTGCGAAACGCTTGCGGCGTGACGTTCGCCGGCACTTGTCCACAGCAAACTCCCATCGCTTTCCACGCCAGGTGTGGAAAACCGACGAACCTGATGTAGAGCCGAGCCCATGCTCGGCTGATGCCAGCCGGAGCCGAGCGTGGGCTCGGCTCTACAAGGGGCTCGCCCGCGTGACCTGGACAAATTTTCACCGCGCTTCGAAACGCCTGCGGTGCAATGCTCGCACCCACTTGTCCACATCAAGTTCCCATCGCTCTCCACGTACCGTGTGGAAAACAATCGGGGCCGTGGACAAAAAATCACCACGTCCGGAAATGCCTGCACCGCAACGCTCGAACCCACTTGTCCACACCAAGTTCCCATCGCTTTCCACGTACAGTGTGGAAAACCCCGGATGGCCCGCTCTAGCAGTCGCCCACCAAAAAGGGCATCAACCAGGGCCGCAAACAACAAGGCCCGCCAATGGCGGGCCCTGCTGTCCACATCCTGCAATGCGGCGTGCCCTACAGCGCGCTGCCACCGAACTTGTGGGTGTACTGCAGGTTGATGGTGCGGCCGACGCTGTCGAACCAGGACACGTCGTAATACGGATACGCGGTGTAGGTGGCGTCCTTCGGCGGCATCTTGTTGAGGACGTTCACCACCGACAGCGACAGGCGCGCGTGGTCGTCGAAGCGGTACTGCAGCGAGGCGTTGTAGCGATAGGTCGCCTTCACGTACGGGCTGTCACCGCTGTCCCAGTCGAACACCTGGTCGTAGCTGTCCGAGGTCGGCAGCTTGCCCAGGCGCGAGCCATAGACCGTGGCCGACCACGCCTCCTTCTCCCAGGTCACGCTCAGGCTGGTCTTGGTGCGCGGAATGTCGAAACCGCTGTTGACCGCGAACTGATCTTCGACGGGGTCACCGGGGTAGCGCTGGAAGTCGTGCTTCTTCACCCAGGTGTGGGTGCCGTTGAGGACGAAGTCGCCGATGCCGGTCTGCAGGCGGTAGCGCAGGCCGACGTCGATGCCGGAGGTAGACTCGCGGGCGACGTTGATCGGGGCGACACGCACGCCGTACAGGCGGCCATCACTGGTGCGGGTGATGCGGTCGAGCGCATCCACGCAGGTCGGCGCGCTGATGTCGGCGCTGCCGAGGCGGCAGTTCGCTTCGCTGGCCAGGATCGTGCGCACGTCCATGTCCTGCACCTGCTTGCGCATGTCGATGTCGAACCAGTCCACCGACAGGTCCAGGCCGATCGCCGGCGACCAGACGAAGCCGGCGCTCCACGAGGTGCTGGTTTCCGGGTCGAGCTGGCGGTTGCCGGTGCGGCTGCGGATCAGGTTGCGCTCGTAATCGGAACAGTCGCTGGCTTCCTCAAGGCGGCAGGTGTACAGATCCTCGGCGCTGGTCTCGTCGTTGCCCGGTCCGGCAAACACATAGTGCAGGTCCGGTGCACGGAATGCGGTGCCGTAGGAGCCGCGCACCAGCAGGGTATCGATCGGGCGCCATTCCAGGCCGCCGCTCCAGGTCGCCTTGCCGATGGTGTGGCCGGAATAGCGGTACTGGTCGTAGCGGCCGGCGACGCTCAGGTTGACCGTCTCGTGCAGCGGCATGCGCAGCTCGGCCGCCGTGGCCCAGCGGTTGCGCGAACCGTTGCCGTCCGAATCCTTCCAGCTGTAGTAGTAGTACTGGGTCGCCAGCGGATCGGGATTCAGCGAGTACGCCTGCTGGCCCACTTCCACGGTCGCGGCGAAGCCGGCGTCGCCCCCCGGCAGAGCGAACAGGGCCGAGTTGGTCAGGGTGAAGGCGGCGGTCTCCGTGCGCGACTTCGGAGTGTAGGTGGTACGCGCGGCGATCGAGTCGTACTCGGCGCGGGTCAGTGGCCGGTACAGGCGTGACGGATCGGCGTTGTAGACCGGGAAACCGTCGTCGTCCACGCCCAGCTGCGGGCCCAGGAACAGGTCATTGGCCTTGGCGGCAATGATCTGTGCCCAGCTGATGCGCGACTGGTACTGCGAATGGCTCAACGCCGCTTCGTAATCCCAGTTGCCAATCAGGTTGCCCTTGAAGCCGGTGGTCACGCTGAAGGTCTTCTGCGTGCTGCGCACCATGGCGTTGCGCAGGCCGCCCATTTCCTCGGGCGAGAACTGGCGCTGCCAGAACTCGATCTCGCCAGTGGCTTCGTTGTTGAAGTAGCCCGACTCATCACCGTTGGCATCCATGCGGCCCCACTGGGTGACGTCGCGCATCAGCGACATCGTGTGGTAGCCCAGCTGCACATCGGCGAACCACTGCTGGCCATTGTCGAAGTCATAGCTCAGCGACGCGTAGCCGTTGGCACCGCGGCGCTTGCTGAGGATGGTGCCGTAGCCGATCGAGCTGTCGCTGCCGCAGTAGTAGCCGTAGCGCGGGCGGTACGCGCGGTAGGTGCTGCCCTGGTTCTGCCCGGCCAGCGCTTCGCAGGTGGCCGTACCCGGATCCAGGTAGTCGTCGTTGTAGTCCGTGCGCAGGTAAGCGCGGCGGGCGATGCGCGAGCCCTCGGTGGGGCCGTCCTGGGTCGAATCCTGGATGTCGCGCTCGTACGCCCACAGCGGGGCCTGCGACTGCAGCTCGACGCTGTACACCGCGTTGAAATTGCCGCGGCTGAAACCGCTGGCCAGGCTCATGTCGAACGAGTCGCCACCGCCTTCGCTGGTGGTGCCCATGCGCATGTCGATCGTGGTGCCGTCGGCCTTCTTCTTCAGGATGAAGTTGACCACGCCGGCGATCGCGTCCGAGCCGTAGATGGCCGAGGCGCTGCCGGTCAGCACTTCGATGCGCTCGATCATGCCCAGCGGGATGTTGGAGACATCGGTGAAGTTGCTGCGGCCCTTGAACGGCATCGGGAAATCGGCAATGCGCCGGCCATTGACCAGCACCAGCGTGTGGTTCGGGCCCAGGCCGCGCAGGTCCACCTGCTGGGCGCCCGGCGAGAAGTCGGCGCCACTGGAAGACTGCTGGCTCTGCGTCTCACCGCCGTTCTGGGTCATTGCACGCAGTACGTCCGGCACGCTGGTGAAGCCACTGGAGCGGATCTGCTCGGCATTGATCACCGTGATCGGAGCGGGGCCTTCCACCTGGGCGCGCGGAATGCGCGAGCCGGTGACCTGCACCGCGTCCAGTTGTTGCACCGAAGAGGAAGCCGGTGCCTGGGCCGCCGCGGAAGCAGCCACGCCCATCAACGCCAGCTGGATCGACCACGCCATCGCCTGTCTACGCATGAAGAATTCTCGGAAATGAAGCCGGCCCGCAGAGGAGGGGCCCTGTCCCCCATTCAGACTTCCGGAATGGGCGCGCGCATTTAACGCCTTTTTCATGTCCTTGACTACTGGGCCCCTATCTGGCAAAGAGTGAAAACGCTTGCAACTCGATTTTGTTCAGGGAGATCAAGATGCTACGCCTCGACCGGACCCTGCCTGGCCCCTTCGCCTGGCTGGCGCTGCTGGTGCTGGGCTGGCCACTGGCCGCGCCCGCGCAGGACCTGCAGGGCCCCGGCTTCGCCTATTACGAAGTCGGCGATCTGGAATCCCCGCGTCCCGGTCCGCGCGCGCCCGCCATGATGCTGATGGGCGGTGGCGAGTGGGTGCCGGAGGCCTTCCAGTGGTGGCTGAAGCAGGCCGGCAATGGCCGTGTGCTGATTCTGCGCGCCTCCGGTGGCGACGAACTGCAGGACCGCCTGTACCGCGAGATCGGCGGCACCACCGCAGTGCAGACCCTGGTCTTCGACAGCCGCCGCGGTGCCGATGATCCGGCGGTGCTGCGCGTGGTCGCCGCGGCCGATGCCATCTTCATTGCCGGCGGCGACCAGTCCCGCTATATCCGCTTCTGGAAGGGCACCGCACTCAACCGTGCACTCAACGCCCATGTGCGCGCCGGCAAGCCGATTGCCGGTACCAGCGCTGGTCTGGCCATCCTCGGCGGCTATGCCTATGGCGCCATGGATGGCGGCAGCATCACCTCGGCCGGTGCGCTGGCCGACCCGATGGGCAGTGCCGTGACCCTGGACAGCGGCTTCCTGCAGATGCCCTACCTGCAGCGCGTGGTCACCGACACCCATTTCGACAAGCGGGACCGGCTCGGCCGCCTGATCGTGTTCGTGGCACGTGCCGCCCAGGACAGCGGCGACCCTGACATCGTCGGCATCGGCGTCGATGAGGACACCGCCCTGTGCGTTGAGCCCGATGGCCGGGCCCAGGTCTACAGCGCAGATGGCGAAGGCAAGGTGTGGGTGGTCAGCCCCGGCCGCGACGCCGATCGCCTGGTGGAGGGGGAACCGCTGCGCTTCCATGCGGTGCCGGTGACGGTGGTCGCCAGCGGCAGCCGCATGCGGCTGGATGATTTCCAGGCCGAGGCCGATTACCAGGCCGTGGCCGACGTCAGCGATGGCGAGATCGAAGTCATCCGCCAGTGACCCGGCGATCCTGTGGCCACGCATGGGATGCTGTAGAGCCGAGCCCGCGCTCGGCTGCTCTTCAATCGAGGCATCAGCCGAGCATGGGCTCGGCTCTACGATGATGCCTCCCTTGCCCACCTGCTGGAGACGTATCCGATGAAACTGCGCCTGGCGCTGTCTATGCTGCTGTCCCTGCCCATGCTTGCCCAGGCCGCCCCGGCCGCCTCGCCGTTGCTGGTCATCCACGGCGGTGCCGGTGTCGAGCGCAAGGACCTGTCGCCGGCTGAAGAGAAGGCTGCGCGCGGCGCGTTGCGCGCGGCGCTGCTGAAGGGCCATGCCGAACTGGCGGCCGGTCGCCCGGCGCTTGCAGCCGTCACTGCGGCAATCACCGTGCTGGAGGACGATCCGACCTTCAACGCCGGCAAGGGCGCGGTGTTCACCCATGACGGCCACAACGAACTGGATGCCGCAGTGATGGATGGCGCCACCCAGGCTGCAGGTGCGGTGGCCGGCGTGCAGCGGGTGCGCAACCCGATCCTGCTGGCCCAGACCGTGATGCAGAAGTCCAGGCACGTGATGATGGTCGGGCAGGGGGCCGAGGCGTTCGCGGTGGAGCAGGGCATCAGCCTGGTCGATCCATCCTATTTCCGTACCGACAAGCGCTGGCAGCAACTGCAGCGCGCATTGAAGGAAGAGGCCCGTGGCCAGGCGCACGCCGACCTGGAGACCGCAAGGCACTTCGGCACGGTGGGCGCGGTTGCGCTGGATGCGCAGGGGCAGCTTGCTGCCGGCACCTCCACCGGTGGCATGACCAACAAGCGCTATGGCCGTGTGGGCGATTCGCCGATCATCGGCGCCGGTACCTGGGCCGACGCGGGCTGCGCGGTATCGGGCACCGGGTGGGGCGAGTACTACATCCGGA
The DNA here is from genome assembly GCF_001580555.1 of Stenotrophomonas sp. DDT-1. Taxonomy (NCBI): domain Bacteria; kingdom Pseudomonadati; phylum Pseudomonadota; class Gammaproteobacteria; order Lysobacterales; family Lysobacteraceae; genus Stenotrophomonas; species Stenotrophomonas sp. DDT-1. Next base: position 886 of record NZ_LEKR01000037.1, on the reverse strand, counting down.
CTGCGGCCGCGCACGAGATCTGTGCACGCATGCGCTACCAGCGGCAGACGCCGGAGCAGGCCGGCAGGGGCGTGATCAACGAGATGATTCCGAAGATGGGCGGCGACGGCGGCGCGATCGTGCTTGCCGCAGACGGAAAAATGGCCATGCCGTTCAACACCCAGGGCATGTATCGGGGCTGGATTGGCGCCGATGGCGTCCCCCATGTCGCAATTTTCGCCAGCGAGACCCTGCCGGTCCCTGGGCAATAACCTTGCGTATCAATGGGTTTGCGACAACGTGTGAAAAAGATGGAAAAAAGCGTTGACAGCCCCCCGCCTGATCAGCAGAATAAGCGGCTCACCACCACACACCGCAACGCTTCGGCGGCAACGGGTTGGGGTGGTAAGGAGGGATACCCAAGCGGCCAACGGGGGCAGACTGTAAATCTGCTGGCTTACGCCTTCGGTGGTTCGAATCCACCTCCCTCCACCAGTTTCACGTTGTGACATTCCCGGCGCGGGAGTAGTTCAATGGTAGAACCTCAGCCTTCCAAGCTGATGGTGCGGGTTCGATTCCCGTCTCCCGCTCCATTGAATGAACTTTGAATATTATCGAGTTCATGTCATAATGCAAAACTCGGCTCACGTAGCTCAGTCGGTAGAGCACTTCCTTGGTAAGGAAGAGGTCGAAGGTTCGATTCCTTTCGTGAGCACCATCTCAAGCATCACCTCTCAGACGAATTCGAGATAAGCAGCCATGGCCAAGGGTAAGTTCGAGCGCACCAAGCCGCACGTCAACGTCGGCACCATCGGTCACGTCGACCACGGCAAGACCACGCTGACCGCCGCACTGACCAAGATCGGTGCCGAGCGCTTCGGTGGCGAGTTCAAGGACTACTCCTCGA
>NZ_LEKR01000036.1:0-48191 GCF_001580555.1 Stenotrophomonas sp. DDT-1 | reverse complement strand
CCAACTCCACGGCTTGGTGCTTGAACTCATCGGTGTAGCTACGACGGGTGATACGGGACATAAGGGACCTCCAAGTGCGATCAAAGTATCGCTTCTTGGCGTCCGCTGACGGGGGGCCAGATCAGTCAGCCGCATGGATGCGGCTGCCAAGCCTCCACGGACGGATTCACGGCGTCCCCCGCGAACCCAACCCGCCCCGCCAAGCACAACAGCAATCCAGAGCCGTTTTTGACGTTGCTGTTGCCGTTGCCTGCCGCAGGCAGCGCCCGCGGCCGCCGCCGCAGGAAAACCTTAGATCTTCTTCGCCAGCGACTCGGCCAGACCGGTGTAGCTGCCCGGGGTCATCTCCAGCAGGCGCTGCTTCGCATCCGCCGGCAGCTCCAGCCCCTGCACGAACGCACGCATCGACTCGGCCGTGATGCCCTGGCCACGGGTCAGCGCCTTCAGCTGCTCGTACGGGTTCGGCAGGCCATGGCGGCGCATCACCGTCTGCACGGCCTCGGCCAGCACTTCCCAGGCCGCGTCCAGATCCGCATCCAGGCGCTGCGGGTTCACCTCCAGCTTGCCCAGGCCCTTGGCCAGCGAATCCAGCGCCACCTGGCTGTGGCCGAACGCGGTGCCCAGCGCACGCAGCACAGTGGAATCGGTCAGGTCACGCTGCCAGCGGCTGATCGGCAGCTTGGCGCTGAAGTGCTCGAACAGGGCGTTGGCGATGCCGAAATTGCCTTCCGCATTCTCGAAGTCGATCGGGTTGACCTTGTGCGGCATCGTCGACGAGCCGACTTCGCCTTCCTTCAGGCGCTGCTTGAAGTAGCCCAGCGAGATGTAGCCCCAGATGTCGCGGGCCAGGTCGATCAGGATGATGTTGGCGCGGCGCGCGGCATCGCCGATCTCGGCCACGTTGTCGTGCGGCTCGATCTGCGTGGTGTACGGGTTGAATACCAGGCCCAGGCCGGTCACGAAGCGCTCGGCGAAGGCCGGCCAGTCCACGTCCGGGTAGCTGGCGATGTGGGCGTTGTAGTTGCCGACCGCACCGTTGATCTTGCCGGTCAGTTCGACCGCGGCGATCTGCCGGCGCTGGCGTTCCAGGCGAGCGACCACGTTGGCCAGTTCCTTGCCCAGGGTGGTCGGCGAGGCGGTCTGGCCGTGGGTGCGCGACAGCATCGGCTGGCCGGCCTGGGCGTGGGCCAGGGTGCGCAGCGTGCTGGCGATGCCGTCCAGGGTCGGCAGCAGCACTTCACGGCGGGCCTGTTCCAGCATCAGGCCGTAGCTGAGGTTGTTGATGTCTTCGCTGGTGCAGGCGAAATGCACGAATTCCAGCGCCGGGGCCAGCTCGGAATCGTCCTTCAGCTGTTCCTTGATGAAATACTCCACCGCCTTGACGTCATGGTTGGTGGTGCGCTCGATCTCCTTCACACGCGCGGCCTGGGCCGGGCTGAAACGGGCGGCCAGCGCGCGCAGGCGGGCGACGGCGGCATCGGAGAACGGGGCCAGCTCGACGATGCCCGGCTCGGCGGCCAGGGCCAGCAGCCATTCCACCTCGACCGTGATGCGGGCCTTGATCAGGCCGTACTCGGAGAAGATCGGGCGCAGGGCGTCGACCTTGCCGGCATAGCGGCCATCGAGCGGGGACAGGGCGAGCAGGGCGGAATCGGACATGTCGGCAGGGCTGGGACGAGCGGCGGGGGCCATATTCTACGACGTGCCGGGCAGGCGTGCCCTGTAGAGCCGAGCCTACGCTCGGCTGCTCCGGGTAATCCAGCGCCCACGGGCCAGCCGAGCGCAGGCTCGGCTCTACAACACGGCCCTGCGGACGGAACGTTCTGGCCCGTCCTCGTCATCCCACGCTGCGGGCAAGGGAGTATCGTTGGCGCAGCCGCCAGCCCGGGAAGCGACACCCTGCCAGCCGCCGCTTCCCTTTCCCCAACTGAAGTAGTGCGGAGTTGATGCAATGAGCAAAGCTGCAAGCAAGGGTTTCAGAATCGAACACGACAGCATGGGCGAGCTGCAGGTGCCTGCAGACGCCCTGTGGGGCGCGCAGACCCAGCGTGCCGTGCAGAACTTCCCGGTGTCGGGCCAGCGCATGCCGCGCGGTTTCATCCGTGCCCTGGGCCTGGTCAAGGGCGCCGCCGCCGGCGTCAACGCCGAGCTGGGACATCTGCCGAAGTCTGTGGCCAAGGCCATCCAGGCCGCTGCTGCCGAAGTGGCCGCCGGCAACTGGGACGCGCACTTCCCGATCGACGTCTACCAGACCGGTTCGGGCACGTCGTCGAACATGAATGCCAATGAGGTCATCGCCACCCTGGCCAACCGTGCTGGCACGTCCGGCAAGACCGTGGTGCACCCGAATGACCACGTCAACCAGGGGCAGAGCTCCAACGACGTGATCCCGACCGCATTGCGCGTGTCGGCGGTGCTGGCCACGCACGAACAGCTGCTGCCGGCGCTGGTGCACCTGCGCAAGACTCTCGACAAGAAGGGTCGCAGCCTGCGCAAGGTGGTCAAGACCGGCCGTACCCACCTGATGGACGCGATGCCACTGACCTTCGAGCAGGAGTTCGGCGCATGGTCGGCACAGCTGGCCTCGGCGCAGGAGCGCATCGAAGACAGCCTCAAGCGCGTGCGCCGCCTGCCGCTGGGTGGCACCGCCATCGGCACCGGCATCAACGCCGACCCGCGTTTTGGCGCGCAGGTAGCCAAGGCACTGAAGCAACAGACCGGTTTCAAGTTCGACAGCGCCGAGAACAAGTTCGAAGGCCTGGCCGCGCAGGATGATGCCGTGGAACTGTCGGGCCAGCTCAATGCACTGGCCGTGGCGCTGATCAAGATCGCCAATGATCTTCGCTGGATGAACGCCGGTCCGCTGGCCGGGCTGGGCGAGATCGAACTGCCGGCACTGCAGCCGGGCAGCTCGATCATGCCGGGCAAGGTCAACCCGGTGATTCCGGAAGCGACCGTGATGGCCTGCGCGCAGGTGATCGGCCACCACACGGCAATCACCGTGGCCGGACAGACCGGCAACTTCCAGCTCAACGTCACCCTGCCACTGATCGCGGTGAACCTGCTCGATGGCATCGGCCTGCTCGCGAATGTGTCGCGGCTGCTGGCCGACAGCGCGATCGCCGGGCTGAAGGTGCGCGAGGACCGCGTGGCCGAAGCGCTGGCGCGCAATCCGATCCTGGTTACTGCACTGAACCCGATCATCGGCTACGAGAAGGCCGCGGCCATTGCCAAGCGTGCCTACAAGGAACAGCGCCCGGTGTTGGACGTGGCACTGGAAGACAGCGGGCTGAAGGAGGCCGAATTGCGGCGCCTGCTGGATCCGACCGCACTGACCGCAGGTGGCATCCAGGCTGGCGGTGGTGGCGCCGGCGGTTGATCTGCTGGTTGTAGAGCCGAGCCCATGCTCGGCTCAGATTCCGGGCAGTAGCCGAGCATGGGCTCGGCTCTACAAAAGGAAACGCCGCCCTGGGGCGGCGTTTCTGCTTCAGCGACGGTCGGCGACGATGTTGCCGAACGTGTCGGTGTAATCCTTGAACTCGGGGATGCGCTGGATCAGGTCCGCCGGAATCACTTCCATGCCCTCCGGCGGCTGGATCTTCACCGGTTGCATGTTGGGATCGGCCGGGGCGGCGACCAGGGTGTTCTGGCGCAGCACCTGCAGCCTGCCGAACATCGTCTGCAGCATCTGCTTCTGCCCCTGGTCCAGCGGGATCTGGATCTCGTCCACCTTCATCGTGCCATCGCCGAGGATGATGATGTTCGGTGCCGGCGGGCGACGCACGGTCACCATGCCTTCGCTGACGGAAATCTTTGGCTTGCCGCGCTCGGCGCGGTGGTTGCGGTAATCCTTGTCACAGCCGACCAGGCCCAGGCAGAGCAGGGCGGCCAGCAGCAGGAACAACTTCTTCATGGCATTCGGTTCGGGGGCGTCCGGGGCCGCCATTGTAAGCCGGTCGGCACGCTACGGACGGCAGCGGGGCGCCGCTGCCGGCCGGGTGCGCTGATCTGTCACAGGCCTAGCGCTGGACCACGGTGTCCTTGCCGCAGTCGTCGACGTCACTCTGGTCCATCGTTGCGTAGGGCTTGAACGCCGGCAGCTCACGCGCCAGTGCCTGCTGGCTGGCCAGCATCGCCGGCATGCGGTTGCAGATGCGCTTGGCCTGGGCCTCGATCTTCTCGGCCTCGGCGTTGATCCGCTTCTCGATGCCTTCGCTGTCGCCGCTGAAAATGCCCTTCAGCGCTTCGCCGGCAGCGCTGGCGCCGAGCTTGGCGCCAGCCAGGCCGACATCCATGCCGTCCATTGCAATGGCGACGACGTGGCCGCGATATTCCAGCAGCCGTTGGCGCTGGGTTTCGTTGGCCGGCACGTCCTTGCCGTCGATCAGCAGGTGGCCATCCGGGGTGATCTCGGCACGCGGCTGCTTGTCGGCCGAGATCTTGATGTTGCCCTGAGTGATGTCCTTGCGGGCATCGTCCATGGCCTCCTTGACAGTCTGGCCGACCCCGCTGGTCGCGTCGGCCACGCTTTTGCCGACGGTGGTATCAGGCGTGGAGGACGTGCCGCCGCAGGCGATCAGCGGCAGACACAGCAGGGTGGCAGGCAGCACGCGCAGCAGATTCATGGCAGTTTCCTCGATCGGTCAGGTAGCGGTTACTTCTTACGGGGCAGGGTGACGGCGCCGCTGACGTTGCGGTGGCCGACATCGCCGCTGCCGCTGTGGTCGACGGTCAGGCTGCCGCGCACGCCATCGACCTGGATGTCCCCCGATCCGTGGCTGCGTACATGCACATTGCCGCCGATGTCGGACAGATCAACATCGCCCGAGCCGACCACACCGACCTCGACGTTGCCTTGCACGCGCTTGAACCCGATGTCGCCGGAACCGACCGTGTCCAGTCGTGCGTTGCCGCGGACATCGCTGATCTTCAGGTCACCCGAACCGACAGTGCCGGTGACCGCATCGCCACCGATGTTGCGCACCTTGACGTCGCCGGAACCCAGCGAGAGCAGGTTCAGCGAACTGCCGCCGTCAATTTCCAGGTCGCCCGAACCCACCGCTGCATGGATGCTGCCGCGGGTGCCACGCACGATGGCATCACCAGATCCGACGTCCACGCTCAGCGATTGTGCATTTTCCACACTGGCATCGCCGGAGCCGACCTTGAACTGCAGCGGCAGGTTGTCCGGCACGCTGCCACGGATGTCCAGCCAGGCATAGCTGTTGCCCAGGCTGATGCCGCTCTGGCGGCCGTCGCGGCGCAGGCTCACCACCAGCTTGTCGCCCACCTTGCGCTGGTCCAGTACCAGCTGCTCCAGCCATTCCTGGCTGGACGCGCAGGCGCGGCCGTCCAACTGGCCGCCGCCGGCGCTGGCGACCACCTTCAGGTCATGCTGGTTGACCTCGAATACCACCGCTTTGGCACCGGCCACGTCCAGCTTCAGCGCGCGGGCAGCGGTGAACTTGCAGTTCGGAGCATCGGCGGCCAGCGCCGACAGCGGCAACAGCAACAACGCAGAACAGGCGAGCAGGGAACGCATGGGTGGTGCCTCCGGGTGGATGGAATCAGATCTCGCCGGCGCGCTTGCGCAGACGGATGGCAAGGACGATGAACACGGCGCCGACGGCAGCACCGATCCACAGTTCCGGCATCGCCAGTGACTTCAGCTGCGAGGCCGGCGACATCAGGCTGACCACCGATTCGAGGTCGCGACGCGTGCCTTCCTCGGCGCTGAGGCGATACACCAGGTCCGTGCCCGGTACGCCGCCCAGCAGCAGCCGGCCAACGATGTTCTGCCAGAACCAGCCCGTGGTCAGGCCGATCAGCGGCATCACCTTGGTGGTGCTGACGATGACGCCGGCGAACAGCGGCAGCATCACCGCCCACAGGAACGGCTTGCTGCGGGCCCAGGCCGAGCACAGCAGCAGCCAGCCGGCGGTGGGCAGGGCCCACAGGGCGTAGACCGGGATCCAGGCCAGGTGGCCGGCGGCCAGGGTCAGCGGGCTGGCCGGGCCCCAGATCAGGGTCATCGGGCTGCCGCCGTGCATCAGCGCGACGATGCTGATCACCAGCATGAAGCCGAACATGGTGATGATGCCGGCGATCACCGCGATCAGTGGGGCCACGATCAGTGCGCTGATCACCTTGGACAGCACGGTCTGGGTATCCGACAGCGGCAGTGACTTCCAGAACAGGATGCTGCGGTCGCGGCGGTCGTCGTACAGGGCACCCAGGCAGTAGAAAAACACCACGAAGGCCAGTACCAGGAACGGCCAGGCCGAGCTGAGCACCAGGGTCAGGTCGAGGCCGTTGCCAAGGTCAGCCAGGTCCTTGGCACTGATGTCGCGGGTCAGCAGGGCCAGGTCCAGGCCGTTGATGTTCACGTCTTCGCCGTCGATGTGCAGGCCACCATCACGCGCGGCCCGGTGCAGGGCGAACAGGCCGAAGGCGATGCCGACGGTGCTCATCACCAGCGAGATCAGGCCGGCGATCAGCGGTGCATACAGGAAACCGCCACGGTTCTCCCAGTACTCGCGCTTGAGCAGCCAGCGCAGGGTGCCCATCGGGCTGACGGGGTGGTTGACGGCATTCATGCGTAGGTCCCCTTCATGATGGCGACGAACAGATCGGCCAGGCCCGGGCTGCGGGTCTCGCCAAGGGTGGAGAGCTGGGCGCGCGGCACGCCATCGAACAGCATCACGGTCTTGCCGAACGCCAGGCTGCGCTCGTCGATCGGCTTCAGCGCACGTGCGGTCTCCAGCTGGTCGGCGTTGACCAGCAGCTCGGTGTAGCGCTGGCCGACATCGTCCATGTCCGCGTCGAGCACGATGCGGCCATCACGGATGAACATGACGTCGCTGAGGATGTGCTCGATCTCTTCCACCTGATGGGTGGTGACGATGATGGTCTTCTGTTCGTCGAAATAGTCCTCCAGCAGGCGCTGGTAGAACTCCTTGCGATAGAGGATGTCCAGGCCGAGAGTGGGCTCGTCCAGCACCAGGATGCGGGCGTCGATGGCCATCACCAGCGCCAGGTGCAGCTGCACGATCATGCCCTTGGACAGTTCGCGCACGCGCTGCTTCGGTTGCAGCTTGGTATTGGCCAGGAAGCGCTCGCAGCGGGCGCGGTCGAAGCGCGGGTGGACGCCGGCGACGAAGTCGATCGCCTCGCGCACCTTCAGCCAGCGCGGCAGCACGGCGACGTCGGCGATGAAGCAGATGTCATTCATCAGCTCGTCGCGATGCAGTCGCGGATCCCGGCCGAGCACGCTCAGGTCGCCTTCCACCGAGGTGAGGCCGAGGATGGCCTTCAGTGCGGTGGTCTTGCCGGCGCCGTTGGGGCCGATCAGGCCGACGATGCGCCCGCTCGGAATGCTGAAGCTGGCGTTGTCGAGGGCTACCGTGGTCCTGTAGGCCTTGCGCAGGCCTCGCGCGGTGATGACTGGTTCGCTTGCAGTGCTGTTCATCAGACGTTCCCCTGGGGCAGCAATTCGTCAAGGCTCAGGCCCAGGCGCTGGATGCGCTCCAGCACCGCGGGCCATTCTTCGTTGAGGAAGCGCTCGCGCTCGCTGCTGCGCAGCTGCGTGGCCGCCTGCTCGGTCATGAACATGCCCAGGCCGCGGCGCTTCTCGACCAGGCCTTCATCGGCCAGTTCCTGGTAGGCGCGCGAAACGGTGATGGGGTTGAGTTGATAGTCGGCGGCCACCTGGCGCACCGAAGGCAGGGCATCGCCCGGCTTCAGGATTCCGTCGAGCATCATGGCGATCACGCGCTCCTTCAATTGACGGTAGATGGGAGCGCCGTCGCTCCACTGGATGTCGCTCATGTTCAGCTCCGTGGGGTCAGCGGCTGGGCGAACGAGAAATACGGCATGGACAGGGAGCTGTGCAGCCGACGCGGGGGAGAGGGGGAGGAAGCGGCGTTCCCGGCCGGTGCAGCGTTCGCATCCTGCGCACTGTCGGGAGAGGCGGGGGTGGTGGGCGTGGCCAGCCAGGCCAGCACGATCAGGGTCGAAACAGCAGCGGCCGCGGGGGCGGTGAGGTTGCGACGGATGCGGGCGTTCATGGCTTCCCCCTGTCTCAGGTGACTGGTGTTGTATGCAACTATAACACCGGCACGCCTGGGTGCAAGCCCCTGCCGTCCCCAACTGATGGCAGGGGTGGTCAAATTGCTGAAATATCCACTTATCCATTTGATTGGAAAGGGAAATAAATTTGATGTAGGGGCTGATCCAGTTCCGCCTGCCATTCAGTGTTGTCCATGCTATGTCATCACTGTGCCGTCGTTGGTAAGGCCAGCGGGAAGACGCCACGCCGCGCAAAGCCTCTGGCGCTTGCCGCAACAAGGGGGGGGGGCGGGGGCGGTGCTATAGTTCGGCCGATTCCCGGCCGCTACCGGCCGGCCCTGTGAATGGCTACCGCGGACCGCTCTCGATGCCCCTGCCGACCGTTATCCCGCGCCGCCTGCGCGGCCTGTCCCTGCTGACCCTGCTGGTGGCCGGCCTGGCCGGTTCCGCCCATGTGCTGGCGGCCGATCTGCTGGACCTGGAGTACCGCCCACTGGCGAGCAAGCAGCAGGTCAACCTGCAGCAGCGCTACCACGGGCAGGTACTGCTGGTGGTCAATACCGCAAGCAAGTGCGGCTATACCCCTCAGTACGAAGGCCTGGAGGCGCTGCAGAAGCGTTATGCCGGCCGCGGCTTTGCCGTGCTCGGTTTCCCGTCCAACGATTTCAAGGGCCAGGAGCCCGGTGACGAAAAGCAGATCCAGGATTTCTGCACGCTCACCTATGGCGTCAGGTTCCCGATGTTCGAGAAGGTGCATGTCGTCGGTGCACAGGCGACGCCGCTGTACCAGAGGCTGACCGCGGCCACCGGCGTGGCGCCGGGCTGGAACTTCCACAAGTACCTGGTCGGCCGCGATGGCAAGGTCATTGCCCAGTTCGCCAGCAAGGTAACGCCGGACGATCCGCAGCTGACCGCCGCCATCGACAAGGCGCTGGCCGCAGCCGCCACGCATTGATATCCGGCACGGATGCCTCGACATCGACGGCATGCGTGCGACAATGTTTCTTTTCGCGCCGACGTCGGCGCCCAGACACTTCCAGGAATGCAGCGAATGAAGATGGGAATGCGCGGCGCCGCGGCGTCGGTTCTGATTCTGGCGATGGGCACTTCGGGTGTCGCTCTGTCGCAACAACCGGCTGCCCCCGCAGCCGCCAAGGAGACCGCAACCTTGAATTCCCCCAAGCAGAAGCTCGGCTACGCCATCGGCCTTGATGTCGCCAAGTCGTTCACCCCGATCGCCGATGAGATCGATGTGGCCGCGCTGCGCACTGCCGTGGAGCGTTCGTTCGAAGGCCTGCAGCCGCAGATCACCCAGGAACAGGCCAAGGCCACCGATGCCGCGTTGCGCCAGGTCGTGATGGCCCGCAGTGGTCAGCAGGTGCCGGGCATGGCGCCGGGTTCGCAGCCGCCGAAGGTCGATCGCGTCAAAGTGTCGCAGATGATCGGTTCGTACTCGGTCGGCCCGTCGCTGGCACAGCTGAAGGACGACATTGATGTCGCCTCGCTGTTTGACGCGATCAGCACAGGCCTGAGCAAGGGCCAGCCGAAGATGACGGAAGCTGACGCGACCGCCACCATCCAGGCCTTCATGGGCAGCAAGCAGGCCGAGATGCAGGCCAAGGCCGCCGCCGCTGCGCAGACCAACCGCGAGGAAGGCAACGCGTTCCTGGCCAAGAACAAGACCCAGCCGGGCGTCGTCACCACCCCGTCTGGCCTGCAGTACCAGATCATCCGCCCGGGTAGCGGCGAGCGCCCGCTGCCGAGCAGCAAGGTGCGCGTGAACTACGAAGGCAAGCTGCTCAACGGCACCGTGTTTGACAGCTCCTATGGTCGCCAGCCGGCCGAGTTCGGCCTGGACCAGGTGATCAAGGGCTGGACCGAAGGCGTCGCGCTGATGCCGGTCGGGTCGAAGTACCGCTTCTGGATCCCGGGTGAGCTGGCTTACGGTGAGAACGGCACCCCGGGTGGCCCGATCGGCCCGAATGCGACTCTGACCTTCGACGTCGAGCTGCTGGGCGTCCTGCCGTAAGCGACCACGGAGCCTGCACGGACATGCGCGTTGCGATTTTCGGTACCGGTTATGTAGGGCTGGTGACCGGTACCTGCCTGGCCGACGTCGGCCACCAGGTGGTCTGCGTCGATATCGACCAGGCCAAGGTCGATGGCCTCAACCAGGGCATCATCCCGATCTATGAGCCGGGCCTGGAGCCGATGGTGAAGGCCAACCACGCCGCGTCGCGGCTGGCGTTCACCACCGATGCCGCGGCCGCGATCGGCCACGGCCAGGTCGTGTTCATCGCCGTCGGCACGCCGCCGGACGAGGATGGAAGCGCCGATCTGCAGTACGTGCTGGCTGTGGCCCGCACCATCGGCCGGCACATGAGCGTGCCGACCGTGGTGGTCAACAAGTCAACGGTGCCGGTGGGCACCGCCGACAAGGTGCGTGCCGCCATTGCCGCAGAGTTGGCGGCACGTGGCGCGGACATCGCCTTCGATGTGGTGTCCAACCCGGAATTCCTGAAGGAAGGCGACGCTGTCGCCGACTGCATGCGCCCGGATCGCATCATCATCGGCGCGACCAGCGCCGAGTCGGTGGCGGTAATGCGGCGCCTGTACGCGCCGTTCAACCGCAACCACGACCGCGTGGTGGAAATGGACGTACGTTCGGCGGAGCTGACCAAGTACGCCGCCAACGCGATGCTGGCGACCAAGATCTCGTTCATGAACGAAATCGCCAACATCGCCGAACGTGTCGGCGCCGATGTCGAGCAGGTCCGCCAGGGCATCGGCTCGGATCCGCGCATCGGCTGGCATTTCATCTACCCGGGCGCCGGTTACGGCGGCTCGTGCTTCCCCAAGGATGTGCAGGCGCTGGCCCGCACCGCGCAGCAGGCCGGCCTGGAGCCGAAGCTGCTGAACGCCGTGGAAGCGGTCAACGATGCGCAGAAGGGCCATCTGTTCGCCCTCATCCAACGTCATTACGACAAGGGTGAAGACGAAGGTGTGCGTGGCAAGACCTTTGCCGTTTGGGGCCTGGCGTTCAAGCCGAATACCGATGACATGCGCGAAGCTTCCAGTCGTCGCCTGCTGGCGCAGCTGTGGGAAGGCGGCGCGACGGTGCGTGCCTACGATCCGGAAGCGATGCACGAGTCGCAGCGCATCTTCGGCGAGCGCGATGATCTGGTGTTCTGCAGCAGTGCCGACGAGGCGCTGCAGGGGGCCGATGCACTGGTCGTGGTGACCGAGTGGAAGCAGTTCCGCAGCCCCGATTTCCAGATGCTGCGCGAGCAGTTGAAGGACGCAGTGGTGTTCGACGGCCGCAACCTGTACGAGCCGGCGGATGTGGAAGCGGCGGGCCTGGCGTACTACGGCATCGGCCGGGGGCGCTCGCTGCATGTCTGATCTGCTGCCAACCGAACGCGAGCAGGCGCTGGAAGCGCGCCTGGTCGAACTGGAAATGCGCGTGTCCTTCCAGGAACAGGCGCTGGCCGAACTGAGCGATGCGCTGGCCGATGCCCGCATGCAGGGCATGCGCAACGCCGACGTGCTGCGCGTGCTGCTGGAAGACCTGGGCAAGGTCCGCAACGCGCTGAATTCTTCCGATCCGGCGAGCGAACCGCCGCCGCCGCACTACTGATCCGAATCCTATGAGCGATACCCTCCGCGACCAGCTGATGGGCCTGGGCTTCAAGCCCGCGCCCAAGCCCGAGCGCAAGAATGATGGCCCCCGCCGTGACGGTCGCCCGCAGGGCAAGGGTGGCAACGGCAATGGAAAGCCGCAGGGCGCTGGCAAGGGCGAGCACAAGCCCGGCGAGCGTCGTGGGCATGGCCACGGTCGCCCGGGCAAGCCCGGCCAGTCGCGTGGCCCGGGCCAGCAGGGCCCGCGCACGCCGCGCAGCGCCGAAGAGATGGATCTGGCCAAGGCCTATGCCATCCGCGCGCAACGCGAAAAGGAAGAGCGCATCGAGGCCGAGCGTCTGAAACAGGAAGAGGCGCGCGTACGCCGCGAGGCCAAGGCCAAGCTGGAAGAACTGCTGAAGGACAAGAGCCTGAACTCGGAAGCGGCCGACATCGCCCGCCACTTCCCGTATGGCGGCAAGATCAAGCGCATCTATGTGACCGCCGAACAGCTGACCGCGCTCAATGCCGGCGAGCTTGGAGTGGTCCAGCTCAACGGGCGCTACCTGCTGGTGACCGCCGACGTGCTGGCACAGTCCGAGGCGGTGTTCGCCCCGTCGGTGGCGCTGAAGGTCGATCCGAATGCGCCGGCCGAGGAAGATCCGTACGCGGATCCGCAGTACCAGGTGCCGGACGACCTGGTCTGGTAACTGCATCTGCTGCGTGATGAAAACGCCGGGCATTGCCCGGCGTTTTCGTTACCGGGTGCACGCAGTGCTGCGCCGCGCACGGATCAGCGGCAGGCTCAGCGCGAAGAAACAGAGCAGGGCGCCAATCAGGGCGAAGCCGCTGCCGGCCAGGAACGCGGTGCGGCCGTCGTCGATCTTCCACAGTTGGCCGGCAATGAGCGCGCCCAGCACACCGCCGACACCCGACGAGAATCCATAGAGCAGTCCCTGGCCGTGGCCGTTGAGACGACCGGGGAAGTAGGTCGCCAGCATCTGCATCGCTGCAGCGAAGAACGCGGCAAAACCCAGCGCGTGCGCGGTCTGCGCCAGCAGCATCACCGGCAGGTTCTCCGGGAACAGTGCGGTCACGGCCCAGCGCAGGCAGGAACTGACCAGTGCGATCAGCAGCATCCAGCTGGCGTCGTAGCGGCGGAAGAAGCGGCCGATGGTGAAGAACACGCCCACTTCGAAGACCACGCCGATGGTCCACAGCAGGCCGAGGGTGGTGGTGCGGTAACCGTGGTGGTCCATGTAGACCGAAAAGAACGTGTAGTACGGGCCGAACGACAGCTGTTCCATGAAGGCGGCCAGGAAGAATGCCAGCACCGGCGGTCGGCGCACGATCTGCCAGAAGCCGCTGGCATCATCCGCCGTCCTGCCGATGTCGCGCGCGTAGTGGTTGCTGAAGGCCGAGGCAACCAGCAGCACGAACAGGGGCAGCATCATCCACGGCAACAATCCGGCGTGGTTGCCGGCGCCATCGCCTTCGATCAGCCAGCCGAACAGGGTGACCACGGCGATGAAGCCGAGCGAGCCCCAGACCCTGATCAACCCGTAACGATGGCTGTCGTTGCCCAGGTGGGTGAGGGTGATCGACTCGAACTGCGGCATCACCGCGTTGTAGAAGAAGCAGAACACGATCATCGCCGGGTACATCCACGGCTGCGGCAGTGGCAGCAGGAAGGCAGCGAAGCTGAGCAGGGTCAGCATGCAGCCGACGCGCAGCAGGCGGATCGGTCGCGGTGATGCGGCCGCCAGCGAGGTCCAGGTACTGGGTGCGATCACGCGGGTGGCGTACCACAGGCCCATCATCACGCTGATCGCGGTCACGCTCATCCCGCGCGCGGTCAGGAACAGGCTCCAGTACGGCGTGAACGCGCCGAGCGCCGCGTAGTAGAACAAGTAGAAACTTGAGAGGCGGGCAACGGGAACGGTCATCGCGGGAATAATGCACGGTAGCGCCGGGCCATGCCCGGCGGACGGGAGATGACGCCGGGCATGGCCCGGCGCTACCGCCTCATTCGGGGTCGTAGTCGAGATTGGAGGCCAGCCAGCGTTCGGCCTGGGCACGGTCCACGCCCTTGCGCCGGGCATAGTCGGTGACCTGTTCGCGGCTGAGCCGCCCGACCACGAAGTACTGGCTCTGCGGATGGCTGAAGTAGTAGCCCGAGACAGCGGCCGTGGGCAGCATCGCGAAGCTCTCGGTCAATTCCATGCCCGCGTTCTTCTCAGCCTGCAGCAGGTCGAACAGGCGGCGTTTCTCGCTGTGCTCGGGGCAGGCGGGGTAGCCCGGGGCCGGACGGATGCCGCGGTACTGCTCGTCGATCAGGGCCTCGTTGTCCAGCGTCTCGGCGCGGTCGTAGCCCCAGAATTCGGTACGCACGCGCTGGTGCAGGCGCTCGGCCAGCGCCTCGGCGAAGCGGTCGGCCAGTGCTTTCAGCAGGATCGCGTTGTAATCGTCGTGCTCGGCCTCGAAGCGCGCGACGTGGGTGTCGATGCCGATACCGGCAGTGACCGCGAACGCGCCGATCCAGTCCTGCTTTCCGCTGTCGGCCGGTGCAATGAAATCGGCCAGGCAGAAATCCGGGCGTTCGGCCGGCTTGTCCACCTGCTGGCGTAGGAAGTGCAGGGTGGTTTCGCCCTGCGGGTGCTGCACGCGGACATCGTCGCCGATGCTGGTGGCCGGCCACAGGCCGAACACGGCCTTGGCCGTCAGCCACTTCTCGCCGACGATGCGCTCGAGCATCGCACGGGCATCCTTGTACAGCTCGCTGGCCTGGGTACCGACGATCTCGTCGGTGAGGATCGCCGGGAACTTGCCGGCCAGCTCCCAGGCCTGGAAGAACGGCGTCCAGTCGATGTAGTCGACCAGTTCGGCCAGGGGATAGTCGTCGAATACGTGCAGGCCGGGCTGATTCGGTGCCGGTGGAGTGTAGTTGTCCCAGCCGCCCTGGAATTTCTGCCCGCGCGCATGTTCCAGCGTGACCAGCCGCTTGGCGTCGCCGCGGTTGCGGTGGCGTGCACGGATTTCGGCATAGTCGGCTTCGTTGGCGGCAACGAAGGCCTCGCGCAGATCACGCGAGATCAGCGACTGCGCCACGCCCACCGCGCGCGATGCATCCTTCACCCACACCGTCGGCGCCTTGTAGTGCGGGTCGATCTTCAGCGCGGTATGCGCACGCGAAGTGGTCGCGCCGCCGATCAGCAGCGGCAGGTCGAAGCCCTGGCGCTCCATCTCGCGGGCGACGTGGCTCATCTCCTCCAGGGACGGGGTGATCAGCCCGGACAGGCCGATCAGGTCGGCGTTGTGCTCGCGGGCGGCATCGAGGATCCTCTGCGCCGGCACCATCACGCCGAGGTCGACCACGTCGAAGTTGTTGCAGGCCAGTACGACGCCGACGATGTTCTTGCCGATGTCATGCACATCGCCCTTCACCGTGGCCATGATGATCTTGCCGTTGCTCTTGGCGGTGTCACCGCTGCGTGCCTTTTCCGCTTCGATGTAAGGCAGCAGGTAGGCCACGGCCTTCTTCATCACGCGCGCGGATTTCACCACCTGTGGCAGGAACATCTTGCCGGCGCCGAACAGGTCGCCGACGATGTTCATGCCGTCCATAAGCGGTCCTTCGATCACATCCAGCGGGCGGCTGGAGGCCTGCCGGGCCAGTTCGGTGTCTTCCTCGACGAAGGCATCCAGGCCGTGTACCAGGGCATGCGCCAAACGCTGTGCCACCGGCTTTTCGCGCCAGGCCAGGTCTTCGGTCTTCGCCGCGCCCTTCCTGCCCTTGTAGCGCTCGGCGATCTCCAGCAGACGCTCGGTGGCATCGCTTCGGCGGTTGAGGATCACGTCCTCGACACGCTCGCGCAGGTCCGGCTCCAGTTCGTCGTAGATCGGCATCGCGCCGGCGTTGACGATGCCCATGTCCATGCCGGCAGCGATCGCGTGGTACAGGAACACCGAATGGATGGCCTGGCGCACGGTTTCGTTGCCGCGGAACGAAAACGAGACGTTGGAGACGCCGCCGGAGACATGACAGTGCGGCAGGGTCTGCTTGATGATGCGGGTGGCTTCGATGAAGTCCACCGCGTAGTTGTCGTGCTCTTCGATGCCGGTGGCGACGGCGAAGATGTTCGGGTCGAAGATGATGTCCTGCGGCGGGAAGCCGATCTCGTCGACCAGGATGCGGTAGGCGCGCGTGCAGATCTCGACCTTGCGCGCACAGGTGTCTGCCTGCCCGGCCTCGTCGAACGCCATCACCACTGCCGCGGCGCCATAGCGCAGCACCTTGCGCGCGTGCTCGCGGAACAGCGCTTCGCCTTCCTTCAGCGAGATCGAGTTGACCACGCTCTTGCCCTGCAGGCATTTCAGGCCGGCCTCGATCACGCTCCACTTGGAGGAGTCGACCATCACCGGGATGCGCGCGATGTCCGGCTCGGACATGATCAGGTTGAGGTAGCGCGTCATCGCCGCTTCCGAATCGATCAGGCCCTCATCCATGTTGACGTCGAGGATCTGCGCGCCGCTGGCCACCTGCTGGCGGGCCACGTCCACCGCCTCCTCGTAGCGGCCTTCCTTGATCAGCTTGCGGAACTGCGCGCTGCCGGTGACGTTGGTGCGTTCGCCGACATTGATGAACAGCAGGTCCGGGGTGATGACCAGAGGTTCCAGGCCGGACAGGCGGGTAGGGCGGACAGGCGTCATGGCAGGCGTCGGCTCAACAGCAGTAGGGCGGGAAGTGCGGGACGGTGGCGGCAACGTTCATGCGGCCTGCTCCCGGGTGCCGGGCAGTGCGCGCGGCGGCAGTCCGGCCACGGCATTGGCAATCGCACGGATATGCTCGGGGGTGGAGCCACAGCAGCCGCCGACCAGGTTCAACAGGCCATCCTCGGCGAAGCCGCGCAGCGTGGAGGCCATCTCTTCAGGAGTTTCGTCGTACTCGCCGAACGCGTTGGGCAGGCCGGCGTTGGGGTGGGCGCTGACATAGCAGTCGGCGACCTGCGAGAGGGTTTCCACATGCGGGCGCATCGCATCGGCGCCCAGCGCGCAGTTCAAGCCGATCGACAACGGTCGGGCGTGGGCGAGCGATGCGTGGAAGGCCTCGGCGGTCTGCCCGGACAGGGTGCGACCGGAAGCGTCGGTGATGGTGCCGGAGATCATCACCGGCAGCCGCCCGCCGCGCGCATCGAACGCTTCCTCCAGCGCATACAGCGCGGCCTTGGCGTTGAGCGTGTCGAAGATGGTCTCGACCATCAGGGTATCGGCGCCGCCGTCGATCAGGCCCTCGATGGCTTCGCGGTAGGTGTCGCGCAGCTCGTCAAAGCTGGTATTGCGGAAGCCGGGATCGTTGACGTCGGGGCTGATCGAAGCGGTGCGGCTGGTCGGGCCGATCACCCCGATCACGAAGCGCGGCTTGCCCGGAGTGGTTGCGGCCACTGCATCACAGCACGTGCGCGCGACCGCAGCGCCGGCCTTGTTCAACTCGTACACCAGGTGCTCGAGGTGGTAGTCGGCCTGGCTGACCGAGGTTGCATTGAAGGTGTTGGTTTCGACCAGGTCCGCACCGGCCTCGAGGTAGGCGGTGTGGATGTCGGCGACGATCTGCGGCCGGGTCAGCAGCAGCAGATCGTTGTTGCCCTTCAGGTCGTGACCCTCGGGCGCGGCGTGGTCGCAGCCGGGTCCATGGGCATGGTCGTAACCACCGGCGAAGCGCTCGCCGCGATAGTCCTGCTCCTGCAGCCCGTGGCGCTGGATCATCGTGCCCATCGCACCATCGATGATCAGGATCCGCTCGCGCAGGGCGTCGAGCAGGGCGTTGGCACGATCGGGATGCAACCAGGGCAGGGCGGGCATGGCGGTCTGTGGCTCAGGGCTTGTTGGCGATCAGCGAAATCACTTCGAAGTGCGGCGGCCGCTTCTCGCGGGTGACCGTCTCCAGGCTGGACACCTGCAGGCCGGCCTTGTCGACGAACCTGCGCAGCTCCTTGTCGCTGAAGCCGAGGTTGACGTGGCCATAGGCCTCCACCGCTGCCTTGTGCTCGTGGCGGGCCAGGCTGCACAGCAGCAGGCGGCCGCCCGGGCGCAGTACGCGTGCAGCTTCGGTCACCGCCTGCGCCGGTTTGCTGGCGTAGGTCAGCGCATGCATCAGCACGACCAGGTCGAAGCTGGCATCCTTGAACGGCAGGGCATGCATGTCGCCCTCGCGCACTTCCACATTGGGCAGCCGCCGCAGGCGTTCACTGGCGGCGGCAACCACGCGCGCGCTGGTATCGATGCAGATGTAGCGCTTGGCGTGGGGGGCGACCAGTTCGGCCAGCACGCCATCACCGGAGGCGATGTCCAGCACGTCGCCGGTCTCCAGCAACGGCAAGGCGGTGCGCGCCAGCGCCTCCCAGGTACGGCCCGGAGAGTAGTGGCGTTCCATGTCGCCGGCCACGCTGTCGGCCCAGTTCTGGTCGGAGGCGCGGTGGGCCAGCACGGCGGCCACGCGCTCAGCGTCCTGGCGCAGCAGCGGGTCATCGCTTCCGTTGCTCAAGGCATGCCACAATGCACGCTGCGCCGGGTCCAACTGGGCCTCGTCGAAGCGGTAATAGGCCGACACGCCGGCACGGCGGTCGCGGACCAGCCCGGCTTCCTTCAGGCGTGCCAGGTGGGTGGACACGCGCGGCTGCGCCAGCCGGGTGATCGCCGACAGTTCGGCCACGGTCAGTTCCTCCTGCTCCAGCAGCGCCAGCAGGCGCACGCGAGTGGCATCGGCGAACACCTTCAGGCGGGTCGACCAGTCTTCCAGATCCATAAACATCTACCTATCGCGATATAGAGATATATTCGCTGAAGGGGCCTGTCGCGGTCAAGTCGCCGGCGTACGGAAACTGCCGGGCCCCGGTACAATCGCAGCACCTGGGCGCGCCGTATGCGGCCCATAACTTCATGTACCCGGGAGGGTGTTGTGGATTTCAGCTTTACCGAAGAGCAGTTGATGCTGCAGGACGTTGCGCGGCGCATCGCGCAGGAAAAGATCGCCCCCAGTGCGGAGCACCATGACCGCACCGGCGAGTTCCCGCTGGACAACATCCGCCTGCTGGGCGAGAACGGCCTGATGGGCATTGAAGTGCCGACCGAATACGGCGGTGCGGGCATGGACCCGGTTGCGTACGTGCTGGCGATGGTGGAGGTCGCCGCCGCCGACGCAGCCCATTCGACCATCATGTCGGTCAACAATTCGCTGTTCTGCAACGGCATCCTGACCCACGGTACCGAGCATCAGAAGCAGACCTACGTACGTGCCATCGCCGAAGGTACGTCCATCGGCGCGTTCGCGCTGACCGAGCCGCAGTCCGGTTCCGATGCCACCGCCATGCGCTGCCGCGCGGTGAAGCAGGCCGACGGCACCTTCGTCATCAATGGCAAGAAGAGCTGGATCACCTCCGGTCCGGTGGCCAAGTACATCGTGCTGTTCGCGATGAGCGATCCGGACAAGGGCGCGCGCGGCATCACCGCCTTCATCATCGATACCGACAAGGCCGGTTTCGGTCGTGGCAAGACCGAGCCCAAGCTGGGCATCCGCGCCTCGGCCACCTGCGAGATCGAGTTCAACGATTACGTGGCGCAGGCCGAAGACGTGCTGGGCCAGGAAGGCGAGGGCTTCAAGATCGCCATGAGCGTGCTCGATGCCGGTCGCATCGGCATCGCTTCGCAGGCCGTCGGCATCGCCCGAGCCGCCTATGAAGCGACGATTGAATACGTCAAGGAGCGCAAGGCATTCGGCGCGGCCATCGGTACCTTCCAGATGACCCAGGCCAAGATTGCCGACATGAAGTGCAAGCTGGACGCAGCGCTGCTGCTGACCCTGCGCGCGGCGTGGGTGAAGGGCCAGGGCAAGCGCTTCAGCAATGAGGCTGCCATCGCCAAACTGACCGCCTCTGAGGCGGCGATGTGGATTACCCACCAGGCCGTGCAGATCCACGGCGGCATGGGGTATTCCAAGGAAATGCCGCTGGAGCGCTACTTCCGTGATGCCAAGATCACCGAGATCTACGAAGGTACTTCGGAGATCCAGCGCCTGGTGATCGCGCGCAACGAAACCGGGCTGCGCTGAGTCGCCTGGCCGCGCCGCCGCAATGGCGGCGCGGCGGCAGGTCCACGCCACGCGTGGATGATGGTCATCCAGATGACGTCTTTGCCGTTGGCCTGCGGAGATGCATGCTGCTCCAATGCAGTCCGTTTCTTCGAGGATGACGACGTGGTCTATCGCGGTTGGGGAATCATGACGCTGGTGACGCCGATTGCAGCGATCCTGCTGCTGGCGTACTTCTTTCCGCATGACGGCCCCAAGGGCAATACCCCGCTGTCACAGGTTCTGCTGGGCGCAGGCCTCGGCGCAGCGGTGAACGTGGTGCTGGGCCTGTGGCTCAACCGTGCGCCGCGGCAGAAGGGGGAGGCCGCGCCCCACCATTTCTTCTTCGTACCCATGCAGTGGGCCTCGCTGATTCTGGTGGCGGTGTGCGCTGTGGTCGCGGTGATGCGCTGAGGCGGTGCCCGAAGAGCGCCAACCCAGGTTGACGGATACCGGCCATGCCGTTGTTCCGGTAGGTGCCAACCTGGGTTGGCATGAATTCAATTGTGGCAATAAAAAGGCCCCGGATCGCTCCGGGGCCTTTTCGTTCTCAGCGCACCGCCGGATCAACGATCCGGACGGTGTGCGGCATCCGCGTCGCGCTGGCGTTCCATGAACTCCTTGGACGGTTCGTCCAGTTTGTCGCCCAGCATGCGGCGCACGACCACGAAGAACACCGGGATCATCAGCAGGCCGAGCAGGGTGGCGAACAGCATGCCGCCGATCACGCCGGTACCGATGGCGTGGCGGGAGTTGGCGCCGGCACCGGTGGAGATCGCCATCGGGATCACGCCCATGATGAACGCGAACGACGTCATCAGGATCGGGCGGAACCGCAGGCGCGCCGCTTCGATGGTGGCATCACGCAGGTTCTTGCCTGCTGCGCGCTGCTCCACCGCGAACTCCACGATCAGGATCGCGTTCTTCGCCGCCAGGCCGATCACGGTGATCAGGCCGATCTTGAAGAACAGATCGTTGGGCAGGCCGCGCAGCATCGACAGGCCGAGGGCACCCAGCACGCCCAGCGGCACCACCAGCAGCACCGCCACCGGGATCGACCAGCTTTCATACAGCGCGGCCAGGCACAGGAACACCACCACGATGGACAGCACCAGCAGCAGGGTCGCAGCGTTGCCGGCCAGGATTTCCTGGTAGGACATGCCCGACCAGTCGTAGCCGAAGCCGGCCGGCAGGTCGTCGTTGACGATGCCTTCCATGGTCTGCATCGCCTCACCCGAGCTGGTGCCCGGTGCCTGCGAACCGACGATGTTGATCGCCGAGTAGCCGTTGTAGCGGCTCAGTGACGGCGGCGCCGACACCCATTCGGACTTGACCACCGTGTTGAGCGGGATCATCGCGTTGGTGCCATCGGCGTTCTGGGTCAGGCTGGACGGGCTGTAGAAGCTCTTCAGCGATTCCTGGCCAGTGCGGTACGGGCCATCGGCCTGCATGGTCACGCGCTTGATGCGGCCTTCGTAGAAGAAGTCGTTGACGTACACCGGGGCCAGCATCAGCTGGATGGTGCTGTACACGTCCGACACCGACATGCCCATCGACTGCGCCTGCACGCGGTCCACGTGCAGCTGCAGCTGCGGCGCGTTCTCCAGACCGTTGGGGCGCACGCCAACCAGGTGGTCCGGCTTCTGCGCGGCCTGGCCGAGCAGGATGTTGCGGGCCTGGGTCAACTGTTCGTAGCCGGCACCGCTACGGTCCTGCAGCCACATGTCAAAGCCACCGAACTGGCCGAGGCCCTGCACGGTGGGCAGGTTGACCACGAAGATCTGCGCTTCCTTGATACCGTAGAACGCGCCGTTCATGTTCTGGATGAACTCGGGCGCGGTGAACTTGCGTTCCTCCCACGGCTTCAGGCGGATGAAGCCCATGCCCACGTTCTCGCCGGAACCGACGAAGCTGAAGCCGGCCACCTGCAGCATGCCTTCATAGCCATCCTGCTTTTCCAGGATGCCACGCATCTGCGCGAACACTTCGTTGGTCTGGCCCTTGGTGGAGCCCGGCGGCAGCTGCACGATCGCCAGCGCATAGCCCTGGTCTTCTTCCGGCAGGAAGCTGCCCGGCATGCGGGTGAACAGGAATCCACACAGCGCGGTCAGCACCACGAACAGGATCATCCAGCGCGGCGCATGGCGCACCGCCGAGGTGATGTGGCCCACATAGGTGTGGCTGATCTTGTCGTAGTACTTGTTGAAGGTGCGGTAGACGATGTTCGGGTTGTCGTTGTGCGTCGGCTTGAGGAACGTCGCGCACAGCGCCGGGGTGAAGCCCAGCGCCAGGAACGCCGAGAATGCCATCGAGATGGCGATGGTCAGCGCGAACTGCTTGTAGATCTCACCGGCGGCACCGCCCTGCAGGGCGGACGGGATGAACACCGCGGCCAGCACGACGGTGATCGCCACCACCGCGCCAGTGATCTGGGTCATCGCCTTCTGCGTGGCCGGCTTCGGCGCCAGGCCTTCCTCGCTCATGATGCGTTCGACGTTCTCGATCACCACGATCGCGTCGTCGACCACGATGCCGATCGCCAGCACCATCGCGAACAGCGTCAGCTGGTTGATCGTGAAGCCGATCATCCACATGCCCAGGAAGGTACCGAGCAGGGCGACCGGGATCACCAGGGTCGGGATCAGGGTGGCACGGAAGTTCTGCAGGAAGATCAGCATCACCAGGAACACCAGCAAGACCGCTTCAAACAGGGTCTTGACCACTTCCTGGATCGAGATCTTGACGAAGGTGGTGCTGTCGTACGGCGAGAACCAGGTGACCCCGGCCGGGAAGCTGGGCTGCAGCTCGTCCATCTTGGCGCGCACCGCTTCGGCCACGTTCAGGGCGTTGGCGCCCGGCAGCAGCTGGATGGCGAAGGCGCCGGTCGGCTTGCCGTTGTACTGGGTGTCGAAACCGTAGTTGTTGGCACCGAAGGCAACGCGGGCGATGTCCTTCAGCAGCACGCGCGAACCGTCAGCATTGGCGCGCAGGATGATGTTCTCGAACTCCTGCGGCGAGCTGAAGCGGCCTTCGGCCGAGACCGTGGCGGTGAAGTGCTGGCCTTCCGGCGAGGGGTCCGAACCCAGCGCACCGGCGGCGAACTGCACGTTCTGCGCACGCACCGCGGCCAGTACCTGGCTGGCCGACAGGCCATAGCCCTGCATCTTTTCCGGGTTCAGCCAGATGTTCATGGCGTACTCGGAACCGAACTGCTGGGTGCTGCCGACGCCGGGGATGCGCGAGACCTGGTCGAGCACGCGCGAACCGACGATGTCGTTCAGGGCGTCACGGTTGATGGTCGGGGTATCGGACTGCAGCGCCACCACCATCAGGAAGCCGGCGTTGGCCTTGGCCACCACCACGCCCTGCTGGGTCACTTCCGAAGGCAGGCGTGGCGTGGCCAGCGAGACCTTGTTCTGCACCTGCACCTGGGCGATGTCCGGATCGGTACCGGTCTCGAAGGTCAGGGTGATCTGCGCACGGCCGTTGGAGGCGGACGAGGAGCTGAAGTACAGCAGGTGATCGATGCCGGTCAGCTGCTGCTCGATCACCTGGGTGACGGACTTTTCCGTGGTATCGGCGCTGGCGCCCGGGTAGGTCGCCGAGACGGTGACCTGCGGCGGGGCGATGTTGGGATAGGACTCCACGCCCAGGTTGAGGATCGCGATCACGCCGCTGAGCGAGATCAGGATCGCAACCACCCAGGCGAAGACTGGATGTTCGATGAAAAATTTAGGCATGACGGAAGGTTCCCGTTACTGCTTGTTCGAATCGGTGGCGGCCGGCTTGGCCGCATCGGCCTGCTCGGGCTTGGCCGCGTCGGCCGGTGCCTTGCCTGTAGCCGGTGCAGCGCCCGCCGGGGCGGCGCCGCCTGCGGCCGGCTTGCCGTTGGCGTCCTGGCCCGGGGTCCACGGCTTGGCCACCGCCGGTGCACCTTCCTTGACCTTCTGCACGCCAGCCACGATCACCTTGTCACCGGCGGCCAGGCCGTCGCTGACCAGCCAGTTGCCGTTCTGCGCGCCATCGGTCTTCACGTTCTTGCGCACGACCTTGCCGTCGGCGCCGACCACCATCACGTAGCCGCCGGTGGTATCGCGCAGCAGGGCCTGCTGCGGCACCAGGAAGGCGTTGTTGCGCTCGCCCAGGTTGGCCTGGAAGCTGACGAAGGCGCCCGGCAGCAGGATCTGCTGCGGGTTCGGCAGCAGCGCGCGCAACGACACGGCGCCGGTGGCCGGGTCGACCGTGGTCGAGGAGAAGTCCAGCGTGCCCGGCTCACCATAGGTGGTGCCGTCGGCGAGCTTGACGTTGACCGTGGCCTTGCCGTCGCCGGACAGCGCCAGCGCGCCCTTGGCCTGCTGCGCGCGCAGCTGGGTCAGTTCGTCCACGCTCAACGAGAAGTTGACGTACAGCGGGTCGAGCTGGTCGACGGTGGTCAGCAGGGTCACATCGCCCTGGCCCACCAGCGCACCCTCGGTGACCTGCTGCTTGTTGGCCACGCCACTGATCGGCGCGGTCACTTCGGCATAGCCCAGGTTGATCCGCGAGGAGGTCACTGCCGCTTCGGCCTGCTTGACCGCGGCCAGCGCGGTGCGCTCGGCCGATTCGGCGTTGTCCAGGTCGGACTTGGAGACGAACTGCTGCGGGGCCAGCGAGCGTGCGCGGTCGGCGGCGACCTTGGCGTTGGCGTAGGTCGCGCGGGCCGAGGCCAGCTGGGCCTCGGAGGCGTTGAGCGAGGCACGCAGCGGCGCCGGGTCGATCAGGAACAGGGTCTGGCCCTGCTTGACCTGCGAGCCTTCCTGGTAGACGCGCTTGAGCAGCACGCCGGGCACGCGTGCGCGGACGTCGGCACTGCGGAACGGCGACAGGCGGCCGACCAGCTCGCGCTGCAGCGGCAGGGTCTGCGGCTTGGCGTCGATCACGCCCACCTCCGGCGGCGGGGGCGTCTGCTGTTCCGGCTTCTTGCAGGCAGCCAGCGCGACAGCAACGGCGCACGTCAAGGCAAGGGTGCGGAGTGGGGCGGTCATCAGGAGGAACTCCGGGGTTGGTTTGTAGACGGGGCCGGCGACGGCTGAGGCGCGAAGGCGCGCAGGAAGCTGTCGACGGAGAACTCTGCCCAGCGCCGACGCAAGAGCGCGTCATCACGGTGGGGGGTATGGAAGCGCTGTTTGTCGAAATCCTGACCGGCGATCATGCTCAGCAGCAGCTCGGCCATGAAGTGCGGGTCGTCATGCCGGAGCTGGCCCTGCATGCAAACGGTTTCAATCCATTCAGCAAGATGAAGCGTCAGTGCGCCGGCGCCATGCCGGTACAGGGTACGCGCCTCTTCGGGAAACTGGGCCGCGTCGGCGGCGATCAGCCGGCAGGCCTGGCCCACGTGCGGTTGGTTGAAGTGCTCCAGGAAGTCGGTGGCGAACTGGAGCAGGCTGGCACGCAGGTCGTCAGTGCGGAGTGCACGAACCATGGCGCCGGTAGCGTGGCCGACGTGGCGCTGCATTACCCGGCGCAGCAGTTGCTGCTTGCTGCCGTAGCGCGAGTAGAGGGTCTGCTTGGAACAGCCGGCATGCTGGGCCACCGCGTCCATGCTCATCTGCATGCCCTGCTGGGCCAGCAGTTCGCGCACGGCATCGAACACGCGCTCATCGCGTGCGTCGAGG
Organism: Stenotrophomonas sp. DDT-1; assembly: GCF_001580555.1. Classification (NCBI taxonomy): domain Bacteria; kingdom Pseudomonadati; phylum Pseudomonadota; class Gammaproteobacteria; order Lysobacterales; family Lysobacteraceae; genus Stenotrophomonas; species Stenotrophomonas sp. DDT-1. The sequence continues at coordinate 22,730 of NZ_LEKR01000036.1, read as the reverse complement.
GCAACGGGAAGGTAGGCCGGGTTCACGCGGTGGACTATACCGTCCAGTTCAGGATTGTGGAATCGAATCGGCGTCGCCGCGTGTGTCTTCCGGTAACACGCTTTGCCGATCCTGTCGGCAGTGCTGAAGCCGGCGCCATCTCCATACCGGAGCGAACTGAATAGGCGTCTAAACCGCAGCAAACCCGGATCTGCTTATTCCGTCCTGCAGCAAGGCCTTTTCGTGCGGTAGGGCTACAATTTCATTTTCCCAACTGAGCAAGCGCATCGCTCTGCCATGAAACCGCAAAAAACCGCAGCCAAGACCGTGAAAAACAAGACGAAACCAGCAGAGTCGGAGGTCGCAGTGACCGCTGGTTTCTCCCTGGAGCCGGTGTACACGGCCTTGCGCAAGCGCTACCCCGCGGCCGCACAGGCCGAAGCAGTGGCCTTCGCCACTGACTTCTACAAGCGCATGGAGTCGGACGAGTTCCCGCACCACAGCGCTGAAGAGTGGGCCGCTCTCGCGGCTGAGACGCTGGAATTCGCCCGGGCCCGCAAGGCTGGCAAGGCCAACGTCCGCGTGTTCAATCCGACCGCGAAGGCCAACGGTTGGGAATCGCCGCATACCGTGCTGCAGATCGTCAACGACGACATGCCGTTCCTGGTCGATACCGTCACCATGTCGCTGGCCGAGCAGGGCGTGGGCGTCCACGTGCTGGGCCACCCGGTACTGCGTTTCACCCGCGACAAGGCCGGCAAGCTGGTCAAGGTCGGCGAAGGTGATGCCGAGTCGGTGATGCTGCTGGAGATCGACCGCCAGCCGGCCGATGCAATGGCTGCCATCGAGCAGGCCATCAACAAGGCGCTGGATGAAGTGCGTGCGATCGTGCGCGACTGGCAGCCGATGAAGGACAAGGCGCTGGCACTGGCCGACGACCTGGGCAGCCGCCAGCTGCCGGTCGACGACGCGTCGCGCAAGGAAGCACAGGAGTTCCTGCGCTGGGCCGCCGACAACCACTTCACCTTCTTCGGCTACCGCGAGTACCGCGTCGAGAAGCAGGGCAAGGAAGAGGTGCTGGCGCCGCTGAACGACACCGGCCTGGGCCTGATGCGTGGCAAGGACAAGTCCGCCGCCCGTCCGGTCAAGACGCTGGCCGCGCAGGGCCTGAACACCACGTCCGGTTTGAAGGATGCGCTGATCCTGACCAAGACCAATGCCCGTTCGCGCGTGCACCGCGCCGGCTACATGGACTACATCGGCGTGCTGGAGTTCGACGCCAAGGGCAAGATCATCGGCGAGCAGCGTTTCCTCGGCCTGTTCACCTCCAGCGCCTACAACCGCCGCCCGTGGGAAATCCCGCTGGTGCGCCAGCGCCACGAGCACGTGATGAAGCAGTCCGGGCTGGCCCCGGCCAGCCACAGTGGCAAGGCCCTGCGCCATATCCTGGAAACTCTGCCGCGCGAAGAGCTGTTCCAGTCCAGCGAGGACGAACTGTTCCGCACCGCGATGGGCGTGCTGGGCCTGCAGGAACGCGTGCGCAGCCGCCTGTTCCTGCGCCGCGACAAGTACAGCCGTTTCATCTCCGCGCTGGTCTACCTGCCGCGCGAGCGCTTCAACACCGACGTGCGCCTGCGCATCGAAGCAATGCTCAAGGACGCGCTGCACGGCGAGTTCGTCGACAGCTCGGTGGTGCTGGGTGAATCGCCGCTGGCGCAGGTGCACCTGATCGTGCGCCCGAAGCCGGGTGAAATGCTCGACGTCGACACCGCCGAACTGGAGCAGAAGCTGGCCCAGGTGCTGCGCAACTGGCAGGACGACCTGCGCGAAGCGCTGGTGAGCCGCCACGGCGAGACCGAAGGCCTGCGCATCGCCGCCCGCATCGGCAAGGCGCTGCCGGCCGGCTACATCGAAGACAACAGCACCGCCGTTGCCGCCAACGATGTCAGCCAGCTCGACGCGCTGACCGGCCCGGACGACCTGCGCCTGAGCCTGCAGGCCGTGCCGCGCGAAAGCGGCGATGGCCTGCGCCTGAAGCTGTATCGCCAGCTGGACGACATTCCGCTGTCGGACGCGCTGCCGATGATGGAAAACATGGGCCTGCGCGTGATCGCCGAGCGTCCGTACCGCCTGTCGGTCGACAACGCGCCGGTGTACGTGCAGGACTTCGAGGTCGAGTCGACCGCTGGCGCGATCGATGCCGCCAGTGTCGATGAAGCCTTCGGCGAGACCTTCGCCCGCGTCTGGCACGGCGACGCCGAGAACGACGGCTTCAACCGCCTGGTGCTGGCTGCTGGCCTGCACTGGCGCCAGGTCGCCATGCTGCGTGGCTACTGCAAGTACCTGCTGCAGACCGGCGTGCCGTTCTCGCAGGCCTACGTGGAAGGCACCTTCGCGCGTTACCCGCTGCTGGCCCGCCTGCTGGTCGAACTGTTCGAGGCCCGCTTCGATCCGGCCACCGGCCATGAGAGCAAGGACGACATCGCGGCCGGCCAGGCCCAGCTGAAGGCCCACTTTGATGTGCTGGCCGCTGGCGACGATGCCACCCTGAAGGTGCTCAAGAGCGTGGTCGATGCCCGCAAGGGCGACCGCGACGCGCAGATGCAGGCCGCGCGCGATGCGCTGCTGAAGCTGATGGATCGCGTGTCCAGCCTGGACGAGGACCGCATCCTGCGCTCGTTCATGGGCGTGATCGACGCGACCCTGCGTACCAGCTACTACCAGACCGATGCCAACGGCCAGCACGGCCATGTCATCAGCTTCAAGTTCGATTCGGCGCTGGTGCCGGACCTGCCGAAGCCGCGCCCGTACCGCGAGATCTTCGTGTACGGTCCGCGCGTGGAAGGTACCCACCTGCGCTTTGGTGCGGTTGCGCGTGGCGGCCTGCGCTGGTCGGATCGTCGCGAAGACTTCCGTACCGAAGTGCTGGGCCTGGTCAAGGCGCAGATGGTCAAGAACACCGTCATCGTGCCGGTCGGCGCGAAGGGTGGTTTCTTCGCCAAGACCCCGCCGGTGAACGGCGATCGCGACGCGATCTTCGCCAATGGCGTGGCCTGCTACAAGCTGTTCATCCAGGGCCTGCTGGACATCACCGACAACATCGTCAACAACAAGATCGTGCCGCCGGTGGATGTCGTGCGCCACGACATGGACGATCCGTACCTGGTGGTGGCCGCCGACAAGGGCACCGCGACCTTCTCCGACATCGCCAACGGCCTGGCCATCGCGCACGGCTTCTGGATGGGCGATGCGTTCGCCTCCGGTGGTTCGGTCGGCTACGACCACAAGGGCATGGGCATCACCGCGCGCGGCGCGTGGGAATCGGTCAAGCGCCACTTCCGTGCGCTGGGCCGTGACAGCCAGAGCCAGGACTTCACTGCGGTCGGCGTCGGCGACATGTCCGGCGACGTGTTCGGCAACGGCATGCTGCTGTCGCGCCATATCCGCCTGGTCGCTGCGTTCGACCACCGCCACATCTTCCTGGACCCGAATCCGGATGCGGCCACGTCGTTCATCGAGCGTGAGCGCCTGTTCACCCTGCCGCGTTCGAGCTGGGCGGACTACGACACCAAGCTGATCAGCAAGGGCGGCGGCGTGTACCCGCGCAGCCTGAAGTCGATCGAGATCACCCCGCAGGTGCGTGAGGCGCTGGGCCTGGACGAGAACGTCAAGGCGCTGTCGCCGAACGATCTGATGAGCGCGATCCTGAAGGCACCGGTCGACCTGCTGTGGAACGGCGGCATCGGTACCTACGTCAAGGCCGCCAGCGAGCAGCACAGTGATGTCGGCGACCGCGCCAACAACGCACTGCGCGTGAACGGTGGCGAGCTGCGCTGCAAGGTGGTGGGCGAGGGCGGCAACCTGGGCATGACCCAGCTGGGCCGCATCGAAGCTGCCCAGGCCGGCGTGCTGCTCAACACCGACTTCATCGACAACTCGGCCGGTGTCGACACCTCCGACCACGAAGTCAACATCAAGATCCTGCTCAACGATGTGGTGCGGGCCAAGAAGCTGACCGTCGAGCAGCGCAACAAGCTGCTGGCCTCGATGACCGATGAAGTCGCCGAGCTGGTGCTCAACGACAACTATCGCCAGAACCAGGCACTGAGCCTGATGGAGCGGATGGCGGTCAAGCGCCTGGGTTCCAAGCAGCACTTCATCCGTACCCTGGAACAGCAGGGGCTGCTCGACCGCCAGATCGAGTTCCTGCCGTCCGACGCCGAGCTGTCCCAGCGCAAAGCACGCGGGCAGGGCCTGACCCGTCCGGAACTGTCGGTGCTGCTGTCCTACTCCAAGCTGGTGGCGTTCAACCAGCTGCTGGATTCGGACATCCCGGAAGATCCGTACCTGTCCAAGGAACTGCAGCGCTACTTCCCGACCCCGCTGCAGAAGAAGTACGCCGACGCGATGGAGCGTCACCGCCTGAAGCGCGAAATCATCGCCACGGCCGTGACCAACCAGACCATCAACCGCATGGGCGCCACCTTCCTGATGCGCATGCAGGAAGACACCGGCCGTTCCATCGCCGAGGTCGCCAAGGCCTACACCATCAGCCGCGAAACGCTGGATGCGCGCGCGTTGTGGGCACAGATCGATGCCCTCGACGGCAAGGTGCCGGAGTCGGTGCAGATCGACGCCCTGGAAGTGATCTGGAAGCTGCAGCGCTCGTTCGTGCGTTGGCTGCTGTCGCGCCCGGGCGCGATGCCGGGCATCACCGAAGCGGTCAACCGCTACCAGGGACCGTTCAACGACATCCGCGTCGCTTCGGGCGTGCTGCCGGATTCGCAGCGTCCGACCTACGAAGCCCTGGTGGCCGAGTGGAAGGAAAAGGGCCTGCCGTCTGCACTGGCACAGCAGCTGGCCGAACTGCACTTCCTGGAGCCGGCGTTCGACATCATCGAACTGGCCCGCACCCGCAAGCTGAAGCCGGTGGACGTGTCCAAGGTCCACTTCCGCCTGGGCGATGCCCTGCAGCTGCCGTGGCTGTTCGAGCAGGTCGACGCGTTGGAGGTCAACGGTCGTTGGCACGCGGTGGCGCGTGGCGTGCTGCGTGACGAGCTGGCAGCCAACCACCGCAACCTGGCCGGGCAGGTGCTGGGCACCAAGGGCAACAGTGCCGAGGCCAAGGTCGCTGCCTGGATGGGCCGCGACGACAACAGCCTGCGCTTCACCCTGGCGATGCTGGCCGAACTGGCCGAGCAGAAGACCCTGGACTACCCGACCGTCTCGGTCGCGGTGCAGCGCCTGGGCCAGCTGGCCGCGCATGGTGCGTAAGCGCATTCGCGCTGACGCCCCACGGATTGCTCTGCAAACCGTGGGCCCCATGCCAACCATGCTCCCAGACCCCCGCGCCGTTGGCGCGCCCCCCTGACTCAGGGGGGCTCCTGATCTGCAGCAGTTGGAGGAACGGCCCCGCGAAAGCGGGGCCGTTCTGCATTGTCTGGTAGTGCCGGCCGCTGGCCGGCAACCTCATGAATCGCAACCGGGTGCAGCAGCCGGCCAGCGGCCGGCACGACCGGGTATGCTCTTGCTGGCACACCCACCCGGATCCACCGATGAGCGACACCCCCCGCATCGCCTTCCTGGCCAGCGCCACCGAACCTGCACAGATGGCCCGCGCCGCGATGGTCTCGCGCTATGGCGATCACGCGCCGGAGCAGGCCGACGTGCTGTGTCCGCTGGGCGGCGACGGCTTCATGCTGCAGACCCTGCATCGGCACGGGCACCTGGGCAAGCCGGTGTTCGGCATGAAGCTGGGCACCGTCGGCTTCCTGATGAACCAGTACCGTGGCGACGACGACGTGCAGGCCCGCATTGCCCGTGCTGAACCGGCCAACCTGCGCCCGCTGGAAATGGTGGCGCTGACCGAGTCGGGCACCAGTGCCGGTTCGCTGGCCTACAACGATGTGTCGCTGCTGCGCCAGACCCGGCAGGCCGCGCATATCGGCATCGACCTCAACGGCCAGGAGCGCGTGGCCGAGCTGATCGGCGACGGCGTGCTGGTGGCCACACCGGCAGGCAGCACCGCCTACAACTATTCCGCGCACGGTCCGGTGCTGCCGCTGGGGTCGCACACCATCGCGCTGACGCCCTTGGCCCCGTACCGGCCGCGTCGTTGGCGCGGGGCGATTCTCAAGGCCGACACCGAGGTGCGTTTCCGCGTGCTGGATCCCTACAAGCGCCCGGTCAGCGTCACTGCGGATTCGCACGAGACCCGCGACGTGGTCGAGGTGACCATCCGCGAGTCGAAGGACCGCCGCGTAACCCTGCTGTTCGACCCGGAGCACAACCTGGAAGACCGGATCCTGAGCGAACAGTTCGTTTTTTGAGGACAATGGGCGGCCGGCCCCGCCGACCGCTTGAAGGACCCCCACCGATGGGCGACAACTCCCCCCGTTTGCTGACCGTCGCGGTCACCTCGCGCGCGCTGTTCGACCTCGAGGAAAGCCATGCGCTGTTCGAGAGCGATGGCGTGGCGGCCTATGCCGAGTTCCAGCGCCAGCATGAGGACGACATCCTCGGCCCCGGCGTGGCCTTTCCCGTGGTGCGCAAGCTGCTGGCACTGAACCAGGGCGCCAGCCCGGAGAACCCGCGGGTCGAGGTGATCCTGCTGTCGCGCAACTCGGCCGATACCGGCCTGCGCATCTTCAACTCGATCCAGCATTACGGCCTGGGCATCATCCGTGCGACCTTTACCGCCGGTGAGCCGACCTGGCCGTACGTGAAGCCGTTCGGTACCGACCTGTTCCTGTCGGCCAACCCCGAATCGGTGCGCAGCGCGCTGCGCCATGGCATCGCCGCAGCGACCATCCTGCCCAAGCCACCGGGTGAGACCGCGGCCGCAGCGGCAGACCAGATCGACATCGGCCGCCCTGCCGGGCAGCTGCGCATCGCCTTCGATGGTGACGCCGTGATCTTCGGTGACGAGAGTGAACGCATTTCGCGCGAGCAGGGCGTGGAAGCCTTTGGCCGCCACGAGCGCGAGCGGGCCCGCGAGCCGCTCAGTGGCGGGCCGTTCCGTGGCTTCCTGTCGGCCTTGCACACGCTGCAGGAAGTGTTCCCGGCTGGCGACAGCGCGCCGATCCGTACCGCACTGGTGACCGCGCGGTCGGCCCCGGCGCACGAGCGGGTGATCCGTACCCTGCGCGAGTGGGGCGTGCGCCTGGACGAAGCACTGTTCCTCGGCGGCCGGCACAAGGGGCCGTTCCTGCAGGCCTTCGGTGCCGACATCTTCTTCGATGATTCGCAGCACAACATCGACAGCGCCCGCGAGCATGTGGCTGCCGGCCACGTACCGCACGGCGTCGCCAACGAGGGATAGGGCGGATTCGACCGGTAGGTGCCAACCTTGGTTGGCGCTGCCGTCAGGCCACGGGTCCGATCAAGGGCTGCCCGACATCCCCAGCTGCAGGTCCACCACTTTCCAGCGCAGGCCCTGCGGCTCCAGCACCACCTTCATCGGTGGCTGGCCGGGGCCGCGATCCACATCGATCACGAAGCGATCGAACGCCTCGAAATGGTGCTCGGCGTGCTTCAACGGTCGCGCGGGTTCGGTCGGGCCGAAGGCATCGCCGCCCTGCAGTTCATTGCGGCCACGCTTCCACAGCACGTGGCCCTGCAGCATCGCGCCGATCCCGGTCGGGGTCACCATGGTTTCCACCGCGGCCCCCCCGAGCTGATCGCCCAGGCCGTAGAGCAGGGCTCCGAACGGGCTGGCCGCCACGTCCGGGCCCGCCTGGCGCACCAGGTAATCATTGAGCTGCGCACGCAGGCTGCTGCGCACGCGCGGGAAATCGACGTAACGCTCCAGGCGCGCGGTGTCGCGCTGTTCGATGGCCTTGGACAAGCCATTGACAGTCAGGTACGGGCCGCCGAACCACCAGGCCGCCAAGGCCAGGACCAGCAGCACAAGCAGTGCGGTGAGCTTCTTCATGCCGGACAGACTGCCGCAACGGCGGCAGTGCCGGGTGAAGACTCACTGACTGGGCGAACCACGGCCATCACCGAAGGCATCGACCAGCTGTTGCCGTTCCGCCGGGCTCAGCGCCTCCACGCGCGTTGCCAAGACCTCGTCCAGGCTGCGGATGCGGGTGGTGCCGAGGATGCCGCTGGCCACACCGGGATGCCCCAATGCGTAGGCGAAGGCGGTCTGGGCCGGACGCTGGCTGTGGATCGTGGCCACTGCCCGGCGCATCTGGCGGGCACTGCGCATCAGCTGGCGGCTGCTGGGTTTCAGCCAGGCGCGCGCCAGGTACCAGCCATCGGCCAGCCGTGGCAGGCGCGGGCGTGCGGGCAGCAGGTGGCCCTGCGCCAGCACGGTGCCGGCCAGCACGCCGATGCCCACTGCCTGCAGCTGATCGATAAGCGGTTCGCGGTCCTGCTGCAGGGCGTTGTAGTCCAGCAGCACCACATCGAAGGCATCTGGATGGGCGATCATCCAGCGCAGGGTCGAGGCCGAGTGGGTGTTGATGCCGGTGTATCGGATCAACCCACGTTCGCGCAGGCGCTGCAGTGCCGCCAGCAGGTCGTCACTGATGTCGTGTTCGCTGGCGCCATGCAGCTGGTAGACATCAAGATGGTCCAGGCCGAGGTTGCGCAGCGACGCCTCGCAGCTGGCGGTGATGGCCGCGGGCGAGAAATTGCGTTGCTCGGCGCCGCTGATGCCGGCCTGGCCGGTCAGCGTGCCGCCCTTGCTTGAGATCACCAGTGAATCGCGCGGGTACTGCTTCAGCAACGGGCGCAGGATGCGGCCCAGGCGCGGCTCGGCATGGAAGCCGGAATAGTTGTGACCGGTATCGAGCAGGTTCACCCCGTGGGCAAGCGCATGCTCGACCACGGCAGCTGCCTCATGCTCGGGGAAGCGGCGATGACCCCAGAAGCCGGAGCAGCCTAACCCGATCGGTGAAACGGCCAGGCCGGTGCGGCCGAGCACGCGCCGCTGGCGGGCCAGCGGAAGATTCTGCGACATCAGAATTCCAGGTCCAGCGCAGCGCACAGGTAGTCGACGAACGGGCCGAGCGCGGCCAGGTCCTTGCCCAGCGTGGACAGCAGGCGTGGGCCGGTCATGGTGGCGTCGTCCAGCGAGCGCCACATCACCCAGTTGCGGTGCTTGAGGTCGTCGATGAACTCGAAGTCGGCCGGGAAGCCACGCGGGGGCCGAACCAGCTTCTCGCTCTCCTCGAAATCGAAGCGCTTGCGCAGGGCCGGCGCATGCGCGGCGGCCTTCCAGCTGCCCGGGTTGTCGAGGATGAAGTGGCGCACGCGGCGCTGGGTTTCCGGTTCCGGATGCCACAGGCCGGCGCCGACAAAGCTCTCGCCGGGTTGCAGGTGCACATAGAAGGACGGCGCGGCCACCTCTCGGCGGCGCTCATGGAACAGGCGCGCACCCTGCCAGGTCTTGTACGGCGACTTGTCGTTGGAAAAGCGCGCGTCACGGTGGATGCGGAACAGGGAGCCGCCGACGCCGCGGGTATCGGCGCGGAAGTGCTCGCTGACCTCGGCCAATGCCGGCTGCAGGTCGCCCAGCAGGCGCAGGAACGGCTGCCGGACGTGGTCTTCATACTGCTGGCGGTGGTCGTTGAACCAGGTCTTGTCGTTGTGCCGCGCCAGGCTGCGCAGGAACTTGAAGCTGGCATCCGAGAAATAGGTACTCACAAGGTCTCCTGCAGGTGCTGGCCCCAGTCGCGCAGCGATTGCAGCAGGGCCTGGCGCCGCGCGTCGTCGGGCGACTCGGCGGCCAGCGCATCGAGCTGTTGCTGGTACTGGGGCAGGTTGAGTTCGCCCAGGCCGCCGTCGCCGAGCAGGCGCTGGCGCCGGTAATCCTGCCAGCGCTGGCGTTCAGCCGGCGCGAGGCTGTCGGGATGATTGCGCGCACGGTAGCGGAACAGCAGCTCCGGCAGGCGCGGGTCGCGGAAGCGGCCTTCCAGCGCGGCCAGCTGCTCCGGCGCGGTGGTGCGTGCCAGCGCCAGCAGCGGCTTGTCGCCATTGCCGAGGAAGCCGTCATACAGCGAGGCATCGACATCGGCCACGGTCGCGACGCGGGGCTGGTTGTAGACCTGGCGTGCCTTCTCGGCCAGCTGTGGAGCGAACGCGCGCAGCCGTTCCACCTTGGCTTCGATCGCGGCCACGTCCAGGCCGAGGCGCGCATGGTCATCGGCGCGCAGGTGGTTCCATGCGATCAGTGCCGGCACCTTGTTCAGGTGTACTTCCTTCAGCGGCACGCGTGCCACGCCTTCGGGCAGCTCGCTGGCCCGCATGTACAGGCGCTGTGCGATCACCTCGGCCGGCAGGTCGAGCAGGTCGTCGATCTCGCCCTCCAGGTCGAACACGATCACCCGGTTGTTGATGGTCGGGTGCACGGCCAAGGGCAGAACCGGTGCGGCGCACAGGCGGCTGGCAGGGTAGCGCATGGAAATGTGCAGAACCGGCTTCATCGCCGCCACGTCCAGCAGGCCGCCGACGAAGCGCTTGTCGCGCAGCTTCAGTGCGTACTCCCACAGGCGCGGCTGCGACTGCTTGAACAGCCGTGCCATGCCGATGGTGGCGCGCACGTCTGACAGCGCTTCGTGCGCATCGCCTTCGCGCACATTGTTGGCCTCGGCCAGGTGCTCGAGCTTGAACGAGGTGGCGCCGTCCTCGCGCAGCGGCCACCGGATGCCGTCCGGGCGCATCGCGCGCATCAGCCGCAGCATGTCCAGCAGGTCCCAGCGCGAATTGCCGTTGCGCCACTCGCGTTCGTAGGGATCGTGGAAGTTGCGGAACAACCCGTAGCGGACGAACTCATCGTCGAAGCGCAGCGTGTTGTAGCCCAGCGCGCAGGTGCCGGATCGCGACATCAGTTCGTTGATGCGGTCGAAGGCTTCGGCCTCGCTGATGCCCTCGGCCAGGGCCTGCTGCGGGGTGATGCCGGTGACCAGGGTGGCCATCGGCGAGGGCAGCAGGTCATCGGCCGGGCGCACGAAGAAGCTGACCGGCGTGTCGATCTCGTTGAGGTCGGCATCGGTGCGGATCGCGGCGAACTGCGAGATGCGGGTGCGCCGCGGGTCCTGGCCGAAGGTTTCCAGGTCGTAGAACAGGAAGCTGTCGGCCATCAGTGCGCGCCCTCCAGGACCGGCAACTGTGCGTGGATCTGCGCTTCCAGTGCGGCCCAGTCGATGTTGTCCAGTGAATCGTGACCGGTGGTGGCTGCAACCAGCAGGTCGCGCTGCAGTTCGGTGCGGCGCAGCGCCTCGGCGTAGGGCGTGTGCAGGAAGGTGACCATCGTGTAATGCGGCACGAAGCGGGTCGGCCAGCGCCGCTGCAGTTCCTGCTCCAGCTCGCGTTGCAGCAGGAATGCAGGGTCGGCCACGCGGTCGCGCATCTCCAGGTAGTTCTCAAGCGCCATCTGCTGGATGGCACGTGCATTCGGTTTGCGTTCGGCCTCGAACGCGGCGAACGCACCTTCCAGATCATCCGCTTCCATCAGATGGCGGGCCAGAGCCACGCAATCCTCGAACGCGCAGTTCATGCCCTGGCCGTGGAACGGCACCATTGCATGCGCGGCGTCGCCGATCAGTACGGCGCGGCCCTGCTGGTGCCAGCGCTCAAGGGTGAGCGTGCCGAGCAGGCCCGGCGGGTGCTGTTCCCAGTCCACGCGCAGGTTCGGGATCAACGGCAGCGCGTCGGCGAACTCGCGTGCGAACAGGGCCTCGGCCTGCGCACCGGTATTGACCGTGGCGAAGCTGGGATCGCCCTGGTTGGGCAGGAACAGGGTGACCGTGAAAGTGCCTTCGTGATTGGGCAACGCGATGCACATGTAGTGGCCGCGCGGCCAGATGTGCAGCGCATTGCGCTCGATGCGGAAGCCGCCATCGGCAGCCGGCGGGATCTCCAGTTCCTTGTACGAATGGTCAAGGAAGGCGATGTCCTCGCCCAGCGGCGCACGACGGTTCATCGCCGCGCGCAGTGCCGAGCCCGCGCCGTCGGCGCCGATCAGGGTGTCAAAGCGGATGTCGTGCGGGCTGTCGTCACGGTCATCGATGAAACGCGCGTAGCCCGCATCGAAATCCACGGTATGCAGGCGGCGATGGAAATGCACGGTGGCACCGGCCTGTTCGGCCAGTTCCAGCAGCGTGGTGTTCAGATCGCTGCGATGGATCGACCAGATCACCTCGCTGTCGTCGCGGCCATAGCGCTGCAGCTGCGGTTCGCCGTCGCGTGGATGCACCATGCGCCCGCGCATCATCACCGCGCGCGCCATCACCTCGTCTTCCACGCCGGCCTGGCGCAGTGCATTGCGCCCGCGCTCGGCCAACGCCAGGTTGATCGAACGACCGCTCTCGTAGTCGGCAATGCGGGGATCGCCACGGCGTTCGTACAGGGTGATGCGCCAGCCTTGCCGTGACAGCAGGATGGCCAGCAGGGACCCGGCAAGGCCGGCACCGATAATGCTCAACGAGCGGGAGGCGTGTGCGATCAACGAACTGTCCAGCAGCAGGGGAGGGGGCGGCTTACAGGCCGGCCCAGGCTTCCACTTCCTCGACGAAATGGTGCACGTCCAGGTAGCGGTTGTAGAGCGGGGTGGGCGAGATGCGGATCACGTCAGGCTCGCGCCAGTCTCCGAGCACGCCGATGCCGCGCAGGTGCTCGAACAGTGCACGGCCACGCTCGCGGCCACCGATCACGCGCAGCGACAACTGGCAGCCGCGGCGCTGCGGATCGGCCGGGGTAATGATGTCCAGCACCTGCGGCAGGCGTGCGCGGACCAGTGCTTCGAGCAGGCCGGTCAGCGCCAGCGATTTGCTGCGCAGCGCCTCCATGCCGGCACGCTCGAACAGGTCCAGCGAGGCACGCAGTGGTGCCAGGCCAAGGATCGGTGGATTGCTGAGCTGCCAGCCTTCGGCACCGATGGCGGGGGTGAACTGGGGCGCCATCTGGAAGCGGGTCGATTCCTCATGGCCCCACCAGCCGGCAAAGCGCGGCAGGGTGGTGTCGCGGTGGTGGCGCTCGTGCACGAACGCGCCGGCCACCGCGCCCGGGCCGCTGTTGAGGTATTTGTAGTGGCACCACACGGCGAAATCGGGCGCCACGTCATGCAGGCGCAGCGGCAGGTTGCCAACCGAGTGCGCCAGGTCGAAGCCGATGCGTGCGCCCTGCAGGCGTGCGGCGCGGGTGATCGCATCGAGGTCGAAGGCCTGGCCGGTGCGGTACTGCACGCCGGGCCACAGCACCAGCGCCAGGCGCGGGCCGTGCTCGGCGATGGCGCGTTCGATCGCGGCCAGCGAAATCGTGCCGTTGGCTTCGTCCGGCTGCACTTCCACCAGGCACGCGGCCGGGTCGAAACCATGGAAGCGGATCTGAGCTTCCACCGCGTGGCGGTCGGTCGGGAATGCGCCGGCTTCCATCAGGATCACCGGGCGCTGCGTGGTCGGCCGGTAGAAGCTGACCATCATCAGGTGCAGGTTCACGCTCAGCGTGTTCATCGCTACCACCTCGCTGGGCAGTGCGCCGACCAAACGGGCCAGCTGCGCGCTCACCAGGCGGTGGTACGACAGCCACTGCGTCGGGCCGGTGAAGTGGCCTTCCACCGCCAGTTCGCCCCATTGTTTCATCACTTCCTGCACCGCTGCCTGCGCACCGCGCGGCTGCAGGCCCAGCGAGTTGCCGACGAAGTAGGTCTGCTCGCCGCCACCATGGCGCGGAATCAGGAATTCGCCACGCAGCGGGCGCAGCGGATCGGCGGCGTCCAGGGCGATGGCGTGGGTGCGGCTGAGCAGGTCGGACATGGTCGGGCAACAGGCTGCAACGGGACCGCCAGTGTAGCGCCTGGCGACGTGCCTGCCTCCGAACCTGTAGCGCCGAGCCCATGCTCGGCTGCCGGGCCACGAAGCCGAGCATGGGCTCGGCTCTACAGGGGCAGGTGCTCAGCCCGCCGCCGGCACCGGCAGCGGATCCACGTGCCCGCACTGTCTGCAGGTACGCAGTTCCAGGCTGGCGTGGTAGTGCCCAAACACCTTGGGCAGGTCGGTCTCGATGTTCTGCAGCGGGAAATACTCTTCGTGCAGCTTGTGGTTGCAGCGCTCGCAGTGCCAGATCACGCCGTCCATCTCATGCGGCAGCCGCTTGCGCTCGACCACCAGGCCGATGCCCCCGGGCGGGCGCCGCGGCGAGTGCGGCACCTTCGCCGGCAACAGGAAGATCTCGCCGGCGCGGATCGGAATGTCGCGTACCGCGCCGTCCTCCTGCACCTTCAGCACCATCTCGCCTTCGAGCTGGTAGAACCACTCGGGGCCTTCGTCGTAGTGGTAGTCGGTACGCGAGTTCGGCCCGCCGACCACCATCACGATGAAATCGCCGTTGTCGATCATCTTGTTGCCCACCGGCGGCTTCAGCAGGTGGCGGTTCTCTTCGATCCAGGCGTGCAGGTTGATCGGCGAAGCGAGCATGGTGGTCATCCGTAGGGGATCAGTCGCGACGGCCCTTGCGCGGCACGAAGGACAGCGCCTTTTCATACGCCGGCTGCAGCTCTTCCAGCGAACCGACGTCGATGCCCATTTCACGCACGCGGCCGTCTTTCAGGCTGTAGACCCAGCCGTGCACCATCAGCTTCTGGCCGCGGGCCCAGGCATCCAGCACGATGGTCGAGCGGCAGAGGTTGGCGACCTGCTCGATCACGTTCAGCTCGCACAGCCGGGCGTGCTTGAGTTCGTCGTCTTCGATGGCGTCGAGGATGCCCTGGTGCTTCTGCACCACGTCACCGACATGGCGCAGCCAGTTGTCGGCCAGGCCGACGCGGGTGTTGTGCAGGCAGGCATGCACGCCGCCGCAGCCGTAGTGGCCGACGATCAGGATGTGCTTGACCTTCAGCTGGTCCACCGCGTACTGCACCACGCTCAGGCAGTTGAGGTCGGTGTGGGCGACCACGTTGGCGACGTTGCGATGCACGAACACTTCGCCCGGCGCCATGCCGATGATCTGGTTGGCCGGCACGCGCGAATCGGAGCAGCCGATCCACAGGTACTCCGGGTGCTGCTGCTTGGCCAGCTGGTGGAAGAAGTCGGGGTCCTCCTTCTCGATGCGGTCGGCCCAGTCACGGTTGTTCTGCAGCAGCTTGTGGATGTCTTTCATGTTCGGTCCCTGGCGTCGGGTGGGGGCGCACCGCAGCCATCCGGCTGCGACGTCGCGGGAATCTGGGGTGTTCAGCCGCTGCGGGCGGCCTGTTCGCGGTGCCAGCGCATCCACTGCGCCAACTCGGTGGAGGAAGGCGTGCCCAGCTGTTCCAGTTCGGCGATCACGGCGCGCTGGTTGGCGTCGGGATGGTTCTGGCTCAGCTTCAGCTTCAGCTGCACGTGTTCGACCTGGAAACGGAAGCCGACGATGGCACGCAGTTCCGGGCCATGTTCGGCGCGCGTGGCATCGAACTGCCAGGCCTGGCCGACACTGGCTTCGAAGTGATCGCTGATCGCGCCGACCAGTTCGGCCAGCGCACCGGCATCGTCGAAGGTGTGCAGCTGGCCACGCAGCTCGGCGGCGGCGTAGTTCCAGGTCGGCACCCGTGCGGCAGGCTCCTTGTCCGGATACCAGCTGGCCGAGACGTAGCCGTGTGGTCCGTCGACCAGCACCTTGGCCGCACCGCTGTGGCGCGACTGCGGGTTGGCGCGGGCCCAGTGCCCGCGCAGCTCGATGCGCTCGCCCTGGCGCCGGTACAGCATCGGCATCCGGGTCAGCTCCGGCAGGCCATCGCTGCCGGGGGTGAGCACGGTGACGAACGGATCGCGCGCCAGCAGGCGGTCCAGCCAGAGCAGGTCGGTCTCGGCGAAGGCGCGTGGAGTGAACATGCCTGGATCAGGCGCGCGCGCCCAGCGACTGGATCATGCGGCCGCGCAGGCCCTCGTCGTTGTCGGCCTGCGGCGGCTGCACTTCGTGCAGGCTGAAGCCGCGCACCAGCGCGTCTTCCTCGTCCAGGCCGTCATACTCGACGAATTCGGCGTCGAACAGCTGCGAACGGGCGGTGTCTTCGCTGTCATAGCTCAGCGTGTTGCCATCGCTGTCGAGCACCTCAGCGGTGCCGGCCGGGCGAACGCGCAGGCGCGCCCAGATCAGGGTGTTGCCGAGGCTGGCCAGCCACCAGCTGTCGCGCGAGGCAGAAATGTCATTCATGGGGGTTACCAGAGCGAGGCCAGCCAGAGCAGGGCAGCCATGCCCAGTCCGGCCAGCAGGGTCAGCAGCGATACCCAGGCCGGCGTCGCCAGCCCGGACAGCGAGCGGTCCGGCTGCTGGCGATAGTCGCGGCGCAGCAGCCAGGCCAGGGCATCGGGCTTGAGGAAGGCACCGCTGCCGAAGCGCTCGGCAAGCGCCGGATGGCGGTCGCGCACGTGCACCAGGGTCAGTGGCCAGAAGATCACGAAGGCACTGAACCCGGCCACTGCAACGCCGACGAAACACAGGGCGAAGAACAGGGTCATGGGGGCAGTACCTCCGTGGTCGTATGGGGCTTAGAAGTCCGCGCTGCCCGGGGCACGCGGGTAGGGGATCGCATCGCGGATGTTGGACAGCCCGCAGACGTACACCACCAGGCGTTCGAAGCCCAGGCCGAAGCCGGCGTGCGGCACCGAGCCATAGCGGCGGAAGTCGCGGTACCAGCTGTAGTGCTCACGATCCAGGCCGAACTGGGCCATGCGCGCGTCCAGCACGTCCAGGCGCTCCTCACGCTGGCTGCCACCGATGATCTCGCCGATGCCCGGGGCCAGCACGTCCATCGCGGCAACGGTCTTGCCGTCGTCGTTCAGGCGCATGTAGAAGGCCTTGATGTGCTCCGGATAGTTGGTCACCACCACCGGACGACCGACATGCTCCTCGGTCAGCCAGCGCTCGTGCTCGGTCTGCAGGTCTAGGCCCCATTCCACCGGGAAGTCGAACTTCCTGCCGGACTTCTGCAGCAGGCTGACCGCATCGGTGTAGTCGATGCGCTCGAACGGCGCGTTGATGAAGTCTTCCAGCTTGGTGATCGCGTTCTTGTCCACGCGCTCGGCGACGAAGGCCAGGTCGTCGCTGCGCTCGTTCAGCACGGCGCGGAACAGGTACTTCAGGAACTCTTCGGCCAGGCGTGCGTCTTCGGCCAGGTCGGCGAAGGCGATTTCCGGCTCGATCATCCAGAACTCCGCCAGATGGCGGGTGGTGTGGCTGTTCTCGGCGCGGAAGGTCGGGCCGAAGGTGTAGACCTTGCTCAGCGCCAGGCAGTAGGCCTCGACGTTCAGCTGGCCGGACACGGTCAGGAACGTTTCCTTGCCGAAGAAGTCGCGGCTGAAATCGATCGCGCCCTTCTCGTCACGCGGCAGGTTCACCATGTCCAGGGTGGACACGCGGAACATCTGGCCGGCGCCTTCGGCGTCGGAGGTGGTGATGATCGGGGTGCTGATCCAGTTGAAGCCGTTCTCGTGGAAGAAGCGGTGCACGGCCTGGGCCAGGCAGTTGCGGATGCGGGTGACTGCGCCGAACAGGTTGGTGCGTGGGCGCAGGTGCGCCACTTCGCGCAGGAACTCCGGCGACATCGGCTTGGGCTGGATCGGGTAGGTGAGCGGGTCTTCGACCCAGCCGACCACTTCCAGGGCGCTGGCCTGGATCTCGAACGACTGGCCCTTGCCCTGCGACTTCACCAGGGTGCCGGTGGCGATGACCGAGCAGCCGCTGGTCAGGCGCTTGATCTCGTCGAAGTTGCCCAGGCTGTCGTTGGCCACCACCTGGATCGGGGCGAAGCAGGAGCCGTCGCTCACATTCACGAAGGCCAGATTCGCTGAACCGCGCACCGTGCGCACCCATCCGCGTACCGTGACTTCGCCGCCTTCCGGGATCTTCCCGGCAAGCGCATGTTCAACGCTGACCACCGTCATGACTTGAATCCTCTGCTGATCGACTCGATCTGTGAACACGGGAGTTTACCGGTTGCAGCGTTCTGCTTGCGAGGCATTTTTCGCGGCAACGGCTCCTTATAATGTCCCCGTATCTCTGGAGTAGCCCCATGGCCGTCAGCCTGACCCCCATTGCCTTCGAACGCGTGCAGCGCTTTGTCGCCCAGACCCCCGGTGCGCTGGGCCTGCGTTTCGGCGTGACCAGGACCGGCTGCTCCGGCTGGGGCCACATCACCGAACTGGCCCGCGATGAGCGCGAGGGCGATACCGTGTTCGAGCAGGACGGCGTGAAGATCTATGTCGACGCCAAGAGCCTGGCGCTGGTGGACGGCACCGTGATCGACTTCGGCAAGCACGGCCTGAGCGAGACCTTCACGTTCAGCAACCCGAACGCCACCGCCGAGTGTGGCTGCGGCGAGAGCTTCACCACCGACGCCGACAAGGCCTGACGGCCCGGCGGGACCTGATCGTTCTGGTAGGGCCCAACCCGGGTTGGGCGCTCGCCCCCGGTTCAGGGTGCCAGGTGGCCCATCGGTTGCCCGGCCGCCTCATCTGCGCCATAATGCGCGGCTTCCTGCCTTCCTGGCGGGAATCCTTGCCCCACCGCGGTCTCAACGGCGGGGGGCTGTCCGGCCGCGAGGCCACATCCGAAAGGTAGAAAAAACATGAGTCGTCATTACGAAATCGTGTTCATGGTCCACCCGGACCAGAGCGAGCAGGTCCCGGCCATGATCGAGCGCTACAAGTCGCTGGTCGAGAACGGCAACGGCACCATCCACCGTCTGGAAGACTGGGGCCGCCGCCAGCTGGCGTACCCGATCCAGAACCTGGTGAAGGCCCACTACGTGCTGATGAACATCGAAGCCGACCAGGCCGTTCTGAACGAACTGACCGAGAGCTTCCGCTTCAACGACGCCGTGCTGCGCAACCTGGTCATCAAGCGTGACGAGGCTGACACCGAGCAGTCGCTGATCATGAAGAGCAAGGACGAGAAGGGTGACAAGCCGGAGCGCGGTGAGCGCCGTCGTCGTGACGACGAAGAAGGCGAGTCCAACACCACCGCTGACAACGAAGCCGGCGACGACGCCGCTTCCGCCGCCTAAGGAGCCTTCCCATGTCCAAGTTCTTCCGTCGCCGCAAGTTCTGCAAGTTCACTGCTGAAGGTGTGAAGGAGATCGACTACAAGGATCTCAACACCCTGCGCCAGTACCTGACCGAGAACGGCAAGATCGTGCCGAGCCGCGTCACCGGTACCAAGTCGAAGTACCAGCGCCAGCTGGCGACCGCCGTCAAGCGCGCTCGCTTCCTGGCCCTGATCCCGTACACCGACAACCACGACGTCTGATGCAGGCGGGGCGGCCCGACGCCGCCCCCGCTGTGCCAGCTATTCGGACAGCCTTTGTTGCGGGGCATCGCCTCGCTAACGAATAACTTATCTGGAGCAATACCATGCAGCTGATCCTCCTGCAGAAAGTCACTAACCTCGGCAACCTGGGCGACCTGGTTGATGTGAAGCCGGGCTACGGCCGCAACTTCCTCGTGCCGCAGGGCAAGGCCGTTCCGGCCACCGAGAGCAACAAGGCCGAGTTCGAAGCCAAGCGTGCCGAATACGAAGCCAAGGCCCAGGCCATCCACGCCGACGCTGAAGGCCGCAAGGCCAAGC
This sequence comes from Stenotrophomonas sp. DDT-1, assembly GCF_001580555.1. Classification (NCBI taxonomy): domain Bacteria; kingdom Pseudomonadati; phylum Pseudomonadota; class Gammaproteobacteria; order Lysobacterales; family Lysobacteraceae; genus Stenotrophomonas; species Stenotrophomonas sp. DDT-1. Next base: position 3,203 of record NZ_LEKR01000036.1, on the reverse strand, counting down.
TGGAAGGCGCGAGCGTGACCATCGCCGCCAACGCTTCGACCGAAGGCAAGCTGTACGGCTCGGTTGGCCCGCGCGACATCGCCGAGGCCTTCACCGCCGCCGGCCTGCCGCTGGAAAAGAGCGAAGTCATCCTGGGCGAAGGCGCCTTCCGCAACATTGGCGAGTACGACGTGCTGATCCACCTGCACGCCGACGTCGAGACCACCGTCAAGGTTGTCGTCGTTGCCGAAGCCTGATCCCACGCCGCAAGGCCTGGCATCACCGCAGAACGGGCGCCCGCAAGGGTGCCCGTTTTGTTTTGGGCGATCGTCGGATATGTGGAGTCGAGCCATGCTTGACTTGCCGTCCGTCCTGCACCACTGCTTGCTAGACAGCCTCACCCAGAAAGTAGCGTTCGAAATCTGCAAGCGCATTGGCAACGTCCGTCCGTAGTTGATCGAGTTGCAGAAGTTCTCCTGCGCGATGCGCCCGTTCGATCATCATGCCGATACAGGTCGCCATATCTGCAGATACAACGGACACGAGGACGTTCCTGTCGACGGTTTTCCAAGGCTGGCAGGCGTAGACCATATCCATGGTCAGCAGCTGCCTTTTGAGAAACAGCATCAAGCGGTCTGGTCCATCCGGTTCGAATGTCCAGATCGTCCCGGAGACCCGAAGAACGATTCCGAATTTGGTGATGGATCGAAGATAGTTCCCCTTCACATGACGCTCGAAGCAGATGTTCAGTTGTCTCTGGAGCGGGGCAAAAAGGGCGCCTGACGGCGGATCGCCATACTCGCTGCTGATCTGTATCTGCATGGGCAGCTCTCAAGTGGTCTGGATGACGAATCGACCGCAGTCCATCGAAGGTGAAGGAATGTTGCGATCAAGCAACAGATAACCCATTCCGCCGACCAGGATTCCTCGATGCGTCGGTGCTGCCCTATCAAGATCGAATTCATCGAACTGAAGGATGAATGCTTGGCCCTCTGATTCGTCATCCTGCAGCCAGCAAGGCCGTCCTCCAATTTGCGAAGTTCCCTGAAGTGCTTCGCGCTCATCCATTGCCGTCCCGGCGCAAATGCGGCGTGGTCCAATTGGCACACAGGGGGAGACTGTCGGTTCATGCCAGGGCCAGTGAGCAATTACGCGGCCACCATGGCTCATGGCTTCTTCGAATCTATCCCCGCCCGAGGTGACGTAAGGCGTGAAGACCGAAATGCTCAGCCCAGGCGCGATGTACAGTCCGGCGACGTGGCTTCGAATGAATGCGGCTGGAAAACTGGCCAGGTGAAGCAGTGCGTGTCCATGGATGCTGGTTGGCCAATGGGTACGGGCATCCAGCCAAGCGGTCCCGCCGAGCACGGGAGCGGTCATCGCGTCGTCGGCGGGGGTAAATAAAAGCGGTCGATGCATCCCCCCATCCTGCACGGCTTCTGATGTGCAGGGCTGTGAATCGGTCCAATAATCAATAAATATCAATGACTTGCGATTTGATCGGTGGCTTGGAAATCCGTCGCCCCAGGCGCAAAGCGACATCTGGACCCATTTCAAGCGCGCTCCGAGCCGGTCATCCCGCCCGTGGAACATTCGCGCCGTTATACTCATTCCATTGTGTCACCCTTGGCTTCATTGAATTCTTTTGAAATCAATGGCTTGAGGTGCTGGCTGACCTGACATCCACAATACGGACGCCCTCTGGGCGCCTGTTGGAACCCAATCACGCCATGCGTCTTTCCACGATCAAGCTGTCCGGCTTCAAGTCGTTCGTCGATCCGACCACCCTGCACCTGCCGACCAACATGACCGGCGTGGTGGGCCCCAATGGCTGCGGCAAGTCGAACATCATCGACGCCGTGCGCTGGGTCATGGGCGAGAGTTCGGCCAGCCGCCTGCGCGGCGACTCGCTGACCGACGTGATCTTTTCCGGTTCCAACGCCCGCAAGCCGGTCTCGCAGGCCACGGTCGAGCTGATCTTCGACAACTCCGACCACACGATCTCCGGCGAGTACGCCGCGTTCAACGAAATCTCGGTCAAGCGCACGGTCAGCCGCGACGGTACCAGCAACTACTACCTCAACGGCACCAAGTGCCGCCGCCGCGACATCACCGACCTGTTCCTCGGCACCGGCCTGGGGCCGCGCAGCTACTCGATCATCGAGCAGGGCATGATCAGCCAGATCATCGAGGCGCGCCCGGAAGACCTGCGCGTCTACCTGGAAGAGGCGGCCGGCATCTCCAAGTACAAGGAGCGCCGCAAGGAGACCGAGACCCGCATCCGCCACACCCGCGAGAACCTGGACCGGCTGGGCGACCTGCGCGACGAGATCAGCAAGCAGCTGGAGCACCTCAAGCGCCAGGCCAAGCAGGCCGAGCAGTACCAGGCCCTGCAGGAAGAGCGCCGGGTCAAGGATGCCGAGTGGAAGGCGCTGGAATTCCGCGGCCTCGACGGGCGCCTGTCGAAGCTGCGCGAAGGCCTGTCGCAGGAAGAGACCAAGCTGCAGCAGCTGATCGCCGACCAGCGCGACGCCGAGGCCCGCATCGAGACCTCGCGCGCGCGGCGCGAAGAGGCCGCCGACGCGCTGAACACCGCGCAGGCTGCGGTCTACCAGGTCGGCAGCACGCTGGCGCGCCTGGAGCAGCAGATCCAGCACCAGCGCGAGCTGTCGCAGCGCCTGCACAAGGCGCGCGATGAAACCCAGCAGGCCCTGGCCGAACTGGGCCAGCACATCAGCGGCGACGAGGCCAGACTGAGGGTGCTGCGCGAGGCGGTGGAGGCCGCCACTCCGCAGCTGGAAGAACTGCAGGAAGAAAACGAGATCAAGCAGGAAAGCCTGCGCGAGGCTGAAGAGCGGCTGGCCAGCTGGCAGCAACGCTGGGAACAGCACACCTCGCAGAGTTCGGAAGCCTCGCGCGCCGGCGATGTCGAGCGCACGCGCGTGGACTACCTGGACAAGCAGATCCTCGACGCCGACCGGCGTCGCGAGGCCTTGGCCGCCGAACGCGCAGGCCTGGACGTGGACGCGCTTGAAGAAGCCTTCGAGCAGCTGCACCTGCAGCACGACACGCAGAAGGCCGCGCTGGATGAATTGAGTGAAGACGTCGAGCTGCGCAAGCAGGGCGTGGCGGCGGTGCAGGAACAGCAGCGCAATGGCCAGAACGAACTGGCTGAACTGCGCAAGCAGGCCAACGGCCTGCGCGGTCGCCTGGCCTCGTTGGAA
>NZ_LEKR01000035.1:0-49599 GCF_001580555.1 Stenotrophomonas sp. DDT-1 | reverse complement strand
CGAAGCGGTGGATGTGTTCTGCGAGAACATCGCCTTCTCGCCGGCGCAGGCGCGGCAGGTCTTCGAAGCGGCACGCGCCAACGGGCTGGCGGTGAAGATCCACGCCGAGCAGCTGAGCAACCAGCATGGCGCCGAACTGGCGGCCAGCTTCGGTGCACTGTCGGCCGACCATATTGAACATCTGGATGACGCCGGCATCGCCGCGATGGCCGCTGCCGGTACCGTCGCCGTGCTGCTGCCCGGTGCTTTCTATTTCACCCGCGATACCACCCTGCCGCCGATCGCCGCGCTGCGTGCGGCCGGCGTGCCGCTGGCGCTGGCCACCGACAGCAACCCGGGCACCTCGCCGCTGACCAGCCCACTGCTGGCGATGAACATGGGCGCCACCCTGTTCCGCCTGACCGTGGATGAGTGCATCGCCGGCTTCACCCGTGAAGCGGCGCGCGCACTGGGCCACGGCGAGCGCATCGGTCGCCTGGCCGTGGGCATGGACTGCGACCTGGCGATCTGGGACATCGATGCGCCCGCCGACCTAGTCTATCGCATTGGATTCAACCCGCTGCACGCGCGCGTGGTGCGCGGGCAGCCCGACCTGCCTGCCTCCTGGAGCAACACATGAGCAACACCCTGGTTCTTCGCCCCGGCCATGTCACTCTCGCCCAGTGGCGGCAGGTCTATCGCGGTGCGCCGCTTGCACTGGACCCGGCCGCGCTGCCGGTGGTGCGCGCCAGCGCTGCGGCGGTGGCCGCCATCGTCGCCAAGGGCGCGCCGGTGTATGGCATCAACACCGGCTTCGGCAAGCTGGCCAGCGTGCGCATCGAGCGCGAAGACCTGGCCACCCTGCAGCGGAATATCGTGCTCTCGCATGCCGCCGGCGTGGGCGAGCCGATGCCGGCCAGCGTGGTGCGCCTGATGATGGCGCTGAAGCTGGTCAGCCTGGCGCAGGGTGCTTCGGGCATCCGCGAGGAAACCCTGCTGCTGCTCGAAGCGATGCTGGTCAAGGGCGTGCTGCCGGTGGTGCCCGCACAGGGCTCGGTGGGTGCCTCGGGTGACCTGGCGCCGCTCTCGCACCTGGCCAGCGTGATGCTGGGCGTCGGCGAAGCCTTCATGGGTGACGAGCGCCTGCCGGCGGTCGATGCACTGGCACGTGCCGGCCTGCAGCCGATCGAACTGGGAGCGAAGGAAGGCCTGGCGCTGCTCAATGGCACCCAGTTCTCCACCGCGTATGCGTTGGCCGGTCTGTTCGAGATCGAGACCGTGTTCCAGGCGGCGCTGATCACCGGCGCGCTGTCGGTGGAAGCAGCCAAGGGCTCCGACACGCCGTTCGACCCGCGCATCCACGCCATCCGCGGCCAGCGCGGGCAGATCGCCACCGCGGCCACCCTGCGCACGCTGATGCAGGGCTCGGACATCCGCGAGTCGCATCGCGACAACGACGTGCGCGTGCAGGATCCGTACTGCCTGCGCTGCCAGCCGCAGGTGATGGGCGCAGCGCTGGACATCCTGCGCCAGGCCGCGACCACGCTGGAAATCGAAGCCAACGGCGTGTCCGACAATCCGCTGGTGTTCACCGATACCGGCGAAGCACTGTCCGGTGGCAACTTCCACGCCGAGCCGGTGGCCTTCGCGGCCGACATGCTGGCGATGGCGGTGTGCGAGATCGGCTCGATCAGCGAGCGCCGCCTGGCGATGCTGGTCGACCCTGCGCTGTCCGGCCTGCCTGCATTCCTGACCCCGCGCCCCGGCCTGAATTCCGGCTTCATGATTCCGCAGGTGACCGCCGCCGCGCTGGTCTCGGAGAACAAGCAGCGCGCCTACCCCGCCAGCGTTGATTCGATCCCGACCTCGGCCAACCAGGAAGACCATGTGTCGATGGCCGCGCATGGCGCGCGCCGCCTGATGCAGATGGCCGAGAACGCCGCCAACGTGATCGGCATCGAGCTGCTGGCCGCTGCGCAGGGCTGCGACTTCCACGCCCCGCTGCGCTCCAGCGCCGCGCTGGAAACCGTGCGCGCCACCCTGCGTGCGCAGGTGCCGACGCTGGAAGAAGACCGCTACTTCCATCCGGACATGGTGACCGCCACGAATCTGGTGCGCAGTGGCGCGCTGGCGCAGGGCCTGACCGACCTGCTGCCAACCGTGGAGCCGCAGGCATGAATACCCATCCCGAATGGCTGACCGTGCACGAGGGCGACGCCCCCCTCATCGTCAGCTTCCCGCATACCGGCAGCGAGCTGCCGCACGACCTGATCGGCGACTACCACTCGCCGTGGCTGGCCCGTCGCGATGCCGACTGGTGGGTGCACGAGCTGTACGACTTTGTGCGCGGCATGGGCGCGACCACGGTGCGCTCGGCGATCTCGCGTTCGGTGATCGACCTCAACCGTGACCCCAGCGGGGTCTCGCTGTACCCTGGCCAGAACACGACCGGCCTGTGCCCGCTGACCACCTTCGACAACCAGCCGCTGTACCACGCCGGACGCGAACCGGATGACGCCGAGATCGCGCGGCGTCGCGACACGTATTTCCTGCCCTACCACGATGCGCTGACCGCGCAGATCACCCGCCTGCGCGCGCAGCACGGTACGGTGGTAGTGTACGACGCGCATTCGATCCGCTCGCATATTCCGCACCTGTTCGACGGCGAGCTGCCGCAGTTCAACCTCGGTACCGCCGGGCCGTCCGGCGCACCCGACACGTCCTGCGACAACGCCTTGAGCGATGTGGTGGAAAACCTGCTGAAGATCAGTGGCATGAGCCAGGTGCGCAACGGCCGCTTCAAGGGCGGCTGGATCACCCGCCACTACAGCAACATCGCCGGCGGCGTGCACAGCCTGCAGATGGAGCTGGCCTGCCGTGGCTACATGCACGAACCCCTGCCGGACCAGGTGGACGAACACAGCTGGCCCACCCCGCTCGACCCCGACCACGCCGCACCGCTGCGCCACACCCTGGCGCAGGTGCTCAATGCCTGCCTTGAATTCGCTACGAACCGGAGCGCCGCATGACCCGCAACGACCCGTCCCGCACCATCGCCGCGCCGACCGGCACCACGCTCAACGCCAAGAGCTGGCTGACCGAAGCGCCGTTGCGCATGCTGATGAACAACCTGCACCCGGACGTGGCCGAGCGGCCGCAGGAGCTGGTGGTGTACGGCGGCATCGGCCGCGCCGCGCGTGACTGGGAGAGCTTCGATGCCATCGTCGAAACGCTCAAGCGCCTGGACGACGACCAGACCCTGCTGGTGCAGTCGGGCAAGCCGGTGGGTGTGTTCCGCACCCATGCCGATGCACCGCGCGTGCTGATCGCCAATTCCAACCTGGTACCGCGCTGGGCCAACTGGGACCACTTCAACGAGCTGGATAGGAAGGGCCTGGCCATGTATGGCCAGATGACCGCCGGCAGCTGGATCTACATCGGCGCGCAGGGCATCGTGCAGGGCACCTACGAAACCTTCGTGGAAATGGGCCGCCAGCATTTCGGTGGTGACCTGACCGGCAAGTGGCTGTTCACCGGTGGCCTCGGCGGCATGGGCGGCGCACAGCCGCTGGCCGCGGTGATGGCCGGCGCCTCCTGCCTGGCCGTCGAGTGCCGCAAGAGCAGCATCGACATGCGCCTGCGCACCGGCTACCTGGATACCTGGACCGACAACCTGGACGAAGCGCTGCGCCTGATCGACGAGTCGTGCAAGGCCGGTACGCCGAAGTCGGTGGGCCTGCTCGGCAACGTCGCCGATGTACTGGCCGAACTGCTCAAGCGCGGCGTGAAGCCGGACCTGCTGACCGACCAGACCTCCGCGCACGACCCGGTGAACGGCTACCTGCCGCAGGGCTGGACCGTCGAGCAGTGGGACGAAAAGCGCGTGTCCGCGCCGAAGGAAGTGGAGAAGGCAGCGCGCGCGTCGATGGCCAACCATATCCGCGCCATGCTCGGCTTCCACGCACTCGGCGTACCGACCGTGGACTACGGAAACAACCTGCGGCAGATGGCGCTGGAAGAAGGCGTGGCCAATGCGTTCGACTTCCCCGGTTTCGTGCCGGCCTACATCCGCCCGTTGTTCTGCCGCGGCATCGGCCCGTTCCGCTGGGCGGCACTGAGCGGCGACCCGGAAGACATCGCCAAGACCGATGCCAAGGTGAAGGAACTGATTCCGGACAACCCGCACCTGCACCGCTGGCTGGACATGGCCGCCGAGAAGATCAAGTTCCAGGGCCTGCCTGCACGCATCTGCTGGGTCGGTCTGGGCGACCGCGATCGATTGGGCCTGGCCTTCAACGAAATGGTCGCCAACGGCGAACTGAAGGCGCCCGTGGTGATCGGCCGTGACCATCTGGACAGCGGCAGCGTCGCTTCGCCGAACCGCGAAACTGAAGCGATGGCCGACGGCTCCGATGCGGTATCCGACTGGCCGCTGCTGAACGCCCTGCTCAACACCGCCAGCGGCGCGACCTGGGTGTCGCTGCACCACGGCGGTGGCGTCGGCATGGGCTTCTCGCAGCACGCCGGCATGGTGATCGTCTGCGACGGCACCGAGGCCGCGGCCAAGCGGATTGGTCGCGTGCTGTGGAACGACCCGGCCACCGGCGTGATGCGCCATGCCGATGCGGGGTATGACATCGCGATCGACTGCGCGAAGGAAAAGGGACTGGATCTGCCGGGGATCCTGGGCTGATCGCAGGGTGCCGGCCAGCGGCCGGCACTACCCGAAAGCACCTGTAGAGCCGAGCCATGCTCGGCTCATTTTTCCGGGTGCATGATGCCTGGCCCGAAGGCAGCCGAGCATGGGCTCGGCTCTACATGCCAAGATGCGCCATCACCGCTGATGGATCACCGCGATGTACCGCACGCTCGCTGCCGCATTGCTCTGCACGCTATGGGTGATTCCGCCTGCTTCGGCGCGTGACGTACCCACCGCTCTCTCTACCCGGCTCGACGCCCAACTGCAGGCCAACCGCGAACGCTACGGCATCGCCGGCCAAGCCGTGCTGGTCGCTCACAACAGTCAGGTGCTGTACCAGGGCGCCAGCGGTGAACGTGATCCCGCTACCCATGCGCCCGCCACCGTCGAGACCATCTTCGCCGCGCAGTCGATGGCCAAGCTGCTGACCAGCACGCTGGTGATGCAACTGGTCGATCAGGGCAAGGTGGATCTTGATGCGCCGGCCAGCCGCTATGTGCCGGACCTGCCGACCGCATGGCAGGCGATCCACGTACGCGACTTTCTCAACCACAGCTCGGGCATCGGCGAATACTACGATCGTGTCGACAACCGTTGGGTTAGCAAGGGCTACCCTGGTGTAGCCCCTGACCTTGGCACTGCGCTGAAGGTGGCCGGCGCTGCACCGATGCAGTTCGCCACCGGCAGCCGCGTGCAGTACACCCAGGCCAACTACCTGGTGCTGACCGCGTTGCTGGAAGCGCATTACCGCAAGCCCTACCCGGCCATCGCGCGCGAACGCATCCTGCAGCCATTGAAGATGGCCAGCACCTCGTGGGGCGTTGCCAGCGTGCCAGCCAAGCGCGCGGCGGTGCCTTACATCGGCAAGGACGGCCAGCTGCAGCCGGCCAATGAAGATCCCTGGCCGGACTACGGCTGGGGCCATGCCGATCTGCAGACCACCGTGGGTGACATGAACCGTTTCCTGCAGGCGCTGGCGACCGGCAAGCTGCTGCACACGGCAACCCTGGAAAAACTCTGGCAGCCGCAGAAACTGAGCGGTGGCGGCAGCAATTTCTTCTCCACCGGCTGGGACACCACCCGCAGCGACGGCTACACCCAGGTCGGCCATGATGGCGGCACCCGTGTACGTGCGCGGCTGGCGTACAAGGGCACGCTGGCCGACGGCTACTGGGTGTTCGTGTACCTGACCAACGGCAGCGCCCGCAATGTCTGGTCCAGCACGCTGGTGGAGAGCACGATGGCGGTCGCGGCGCCGCAGGCGTTTCCGCACGCGGTGCTGTCCGAGCGGCTGGTCGCGTATGCGCTCGATGATGATGCAGGCGCTGCCGAGGCGATACGCAGTTGGTTGCGCGATAACAACCGGGTGACGGGCAGCGAGCTGGAACGAGCGATCAACGCCAGCGGCTATGCCATCCGCGAGAGTCTGGGTGCCAGCAAAGCACTGAAAGTGTTCACGCTCAACACCGAGCTGTATCCGGATTCAGCCAATGTGTGGGACAGCCTGGCCGAGTGTCATGCGGCATTGGGCGAAAGGGAAGCGGCTGATCGGCTGTATGCAAAGGCCAAAGCGCTGGCCAAGCCCTCGCCGTAACCTGCTGTAGAGCCTAGCCCATGCTCGGCTGCTCTTCGTTTCGAGCGAAGGAAACCCGCGCTGCGCGCGATAGCCGAGCATGGGCTCGGCTCTACATGGATGTTGCGGGCGGCCATACGCCGCCGGTGGGTGACGTGGCGCCACCGACCTGTTAACTTGCGCGCCACTTTACTGGTTTACAGCATTTCCGCATGTCGCTCTCGTCGTACCGCCCCATCCCCTCGCTGCTGTCTCTGGCCGTTTCCCTTGGCCTCGCCTCCACTGCCGCTGCAGTCCCGCAGGCCACCACGTTGGATGCCGTACAGGTCACTGCAGCCGATGCCAGCGCGCAGGCGCGCGAGGCGTTGAAGCGGGTGCCCGGCGCCAGCAACGTCATCGACGTGGCCAAGGCCCACAGCCGGCTGTCCAGCAATGCCGATGTGCTGGCCTACCAGCCGGGCATCAGCGCGCAGTCGCCGGGCAACGAGGGCACCAAGATCTCGATCCGTGGGTCGGGCATCAACCGGGGGCCGGGCGCGCATGCCTCGGGCATTGCGGTGTCGATCGACGGCCTGCCGCTGACCGGCCCAGGTGGCACGCCCTACGAGCTGCTGGAACCGCTGTGGCTGTCGCGCGTGGAAGTCCTGCGCGGCGCCAACGGTTTCGAGCGCGGCGCGTTGGCGCTGGGCGGTGCCATCGACTACGTCAGCCGCAGCGGCCGTGATTCGGCGGGCGTGCAGCTGCACTACGAAGCCGGCAGCCGTGGCTACCAGAAACGCGGCATCAGCTGGGGCGGTGTCAACGGAGATCTCGATTACTTCCTGGCCTACACCGATACCGAGTTCGATGGTTATCAGCGCCATGCGCGCGGCGACGGCAAGGGTGCGATGGCCAACATCGGCTGGCAGATCACCCCCGATCTGCAGACGCGCTTTTTCGTGCGCTACCGCGAAACCAATCACGAAACACCCGGTCGCCTGACCCGCGATCAGATCCGCAACGATCCACGTGCCGCGAACGCGGCCAACCTGGCCATCGATGCGCGTCGCCCGCAGCCGGGCAGCACCTGGGTGGGCAATGTCACCACGCTGCAGATCGATGAGGACTCGTCGCTGCAGGCCGGGCTGGTCTACCACTCCTACCCGATGGACTTGAACGAGAGCCTGTACCGCCAGCAGCTGGACTACGCCAACCTCAACGCCACGCTGGACTACCGCCGCCGCCACCGGCTGTTCGGGCTGGACAGCGAGACCACGGTCGGCCTGCGCGTCACCCATGACCTGGATGCCGATGTGCGCGAGTCGCTGCGCTTTGCCAGCAACGGCTACGCTGCCGGCACGCGCACGCGTGACTTCCGCCACCACGGCACCGACAGCACGCTGCACGTCAGCAACACCCTCGCCTTCAATGACCGCCTGCGCATGCAGGCTGGGCTGGCACTGATCAACACCCGCCGCGATGTGCAGGTGACCTGGCCGAGCAGCGGCGGCCGCCTACGCGAGCAGGACTGGGACTATGCGCCGCGACTGGGCTTCACCTGGCAGCACAGCGCGCAGACCCAGTGGTTCGGCAACCTCAGCCGTTCGGTGGAGGCACCGCACCCATGGTCGATGATCTGGGGCTCGAACCAGTACTTCGGGCCGGGCAATGGCCCGTCTACCGGCCGCCAGCGCGCGCCGGTGCCGATGCAGAACCAGACCGCCACCACGCTGGAACTGGGCGCGCGCGGTGACGCGGCGCTGGGCCGCTGGGAACTGACCGGCTACTACGCCCACGTGAACCACGAACTGCTGAGCGTCGAACTGCAACCGGTGCCGAACCTGTTCATCGCCGAGAACAATGCCAGCCCCACCGTGCACCGCGGTATCGAGGCCGGATTGGACAGCACGCTGTGGCAGGCTGCACCGGGCCGCCTGTCGCTGCGCCAGGCGTATACCTTCAGCGATTTCCGCTACCGCCACGATGCACGTTTCGGCAGCAGCCGCCTGCCCGGCCTGCCGCGCCACGCCTACCAGGCCGAGCTGCGCTTCGATCATGCATCCGGCCTGTACGCGGCGCTCAATACCGAATACGCCTCGCGTATCGCCGTGGACTACGCCAACAGCTACTGGGCTGACAGCCATGTGATCTTCGGCAGCCGCATCGGCTACGACGCACCCGGTGGCCGCTGGCAGGCCTGGGCGGAGATGCGCAACCTCGGCAACCGCCGCTACGCCGCCACCGTCACGCCGGGCTATGACGACGCCGGCAAGGATGTCGCGCGTTCGACGCCGGGCGAAGGCCGCGGCGTCTACGCGGGCGTGCGCTGGCGCTTTGAGTGATTGCTGCAGGCGGCGCCGGGTCTGACCCGGCACCGTCGTTCCAGGGTCAGCCGATACGCCAGGGCGGCAGGCGCTCGCTGCGCTTCCAGATGGAAGGCGCGAAGCCGACCAGCACCAGTGCCGCCAGCCACTTCGGCGACGTACTCAGCAGCGTCGAACCGAGCGAGCCGCCGCCGGGTGCGAGCGGCTCCTGCCACGGGTTGTAGCCCAGGTAGACGACGCTGCCAGCCCACCACAACAACGCCAGGCCGATGCCCACCAACAGCAGGGCCAGGGTACGGCAGGTCCAGCGCTGCGAGGTGGTTCCCCACTCGCGGGACACCGCTACCAGCAGACCCACCACCAACAGCGACACCAGTGCCACCAGGCCGATATCGATCTTCGGTCCAATGCGCTCATAGGCGCAGGCACGGCATTGCGTCTCTTCCGCGGCAGTGCCGGCTTCAGCGCCATCGCCCTGCCCGGCTGCCGGCTGCGCCAGTGCTGCAAACGGCAACAACACCGCCAGCAGCGTCACCATGATCCAACGAAACAACGTCCTGTTCCTGCGTGCAGCGACATCCATGCGCTCTTCCTCGTCAGTGGTTGTGTGTCTCAGTGGGCGTTCGGCCATCCAGCGCCCCGGTTCCCGATGCAGTACGACAAGCTCCGGATAGGTGAAACCGCCAGGACACGAATCCTCGGCGACCGCGATCATAGCCCACTGTTCATTGCGGCTGAAAACCGGTCGGGACCGGGCCATATGAAGGAAGCAACCGCATTACAGCCCCTGGATGACCTGCAGCAGATGGCTCGCACCTGGCTCGAGTTCCTGAGCAAGCCAGCCCAGTACCGCGAAGAACAGCAACAGGCCGATCAGCGGCCAGGCCGTGTGCGACACGCATACCCGCCACCATCCCTGCTCGTGCATGCCCTGCATGCGCCGGTACAGGCCGCCGGCGATCGCCGCGTCCACCAGCAGTTCGGCCATCAGCACCGGCGCCGACCACACCACCCACACGCTGGCCAGCAGGACGGTCGCCACCAGCGCGACGATGCCGAGGATGGCCAGCAACGGCAAGCCCGCTTCGTCTTCAGCGAGCCCGGCCAACGGCAGCTCTCCGGCGTCGCCACTGCTCACCGATGCCGGCTCGTTCCACGAGGCCGACGCACCGCCACCGCCGGAACGGCCGCCGGCGCCGCTCCACGGTGATTCCACGGCACTGCCGCGAGGGGATGGGCTGCCACCGCCCACATCCGGCGACAGGCCATCCAGTACGTTGTCCCAACGCCAGCGGATCCAGATCCACATCAGCAGCAGGAACACGCCGTAGGCCAGCACGACGGCCATCGGGTAGCGAAACCACATCGCGTCGATACCGGCCAGGCGCAGCAGGTGCGAGGCAAGGAAACCGGCCGCACCGGTCAGGGCGACGATCAGTGCCATCTGCAGGCGTGGCCAACCGCGCTGCTGCAAGTGCCTGCGCGCACGCACGACTTCGCTGCCGCGGTTCATCGGCAATGTCAGTGGGCTGCGTGAAAAATGGCGCGAGCGCTTCATGCCGCCGCCAGGGGGCGGGAGGCATCGCGGCCAGGGACCTCGGGAACCTGATGCTGCATGCGGACATCCTTGCCGGGCACGCGTAGGCGGTGTTGGGCGGATTCTACCGCGGGCAGCTCCGCTGTCCAGACGGCGGTTCCAAGCGACCGATCCTCAGCTGCGATCAATGATCCGTTCGATGCGGCCACCCGCGAACACGAACTCGCTCTGGCCCTGCAGTTCCAGCTCAGTGCCCGCACGCGGTCCATCGGGAACATCCTGCGCGAACACGCCGCGCCAGCCAATCGTCGCCGTCGCCCGATCACCATCGAGCACCAGCGCCAGCAAGCGCTGTTCGCGCTCGCGGAACAGGCGCGCAGATTGGCGTGCCAGTTCGCCAAAGGCATCGACGCCTTCGGTGACCATCGTCAACTGGCCGCCACTGTGATTCTCGAAGCGTACGTTGTGCGCCAGCACGGCCAGCATGGCGTCGATATCGAAGCGGTTGTAGGCCTGCAGGTAGTGCTCGATCAACTGACGATGGTGCAATTCGTCCATGGCGGCATCCAGTCGTGGGCTGCTGGCGAGTCTGGCCTGCCCGCACCGGCCGATCAAGGCCGCGTGGCCGCCTTCAGCAACTGCGCGGCCACCTGGTCGAACGGGGCAATGTCCTGCAGAGCGCGGCACATCGCCACCGCACCTTCCACGCTGGCGATCACCAGGCTGGCCAGTTCACCCGCCGCTGCCGGGGCATGCCCTTCAGCGACGAACGCCGAGGCGAGATGGCCGTGCCAGCGCGCGAACACCTCGGCCGCCGCCGCGCGGGGTTGGCTGGGCGTCGCCTCCACCGGCTCCTCCACGGCAGCGGCCAGCACCGGGCAGCCGGCGCGGAATTCTGAGCGCAGCAGACGCTCGCGCCACATCGCAAGGAACTGCTGCAGGCCCTGTACCGCCCCATCCTTCAACAGCTCCATCAGCAGCGCCTCCACCTTGTCGCCAGCCATGTGGGTGGCGCGCGCCAGCAACTCCTGCTTGCCGCCGGGAAAGTGGTGATAGGTGGAGCCCAGCGGTGCCTCGGCCAGCTTGGTCACCTCACGGATGCTGGTGGCATTGAGGCCTACCCGCGCCAGCATCTGTGCCGCAGCATCAATCACGCGTTGTGGCGCATCAGAGGGTCGCGGGCTCACGGCGGTCTCCTTGCTAAGACAGTCGTCATAGATTAGCGTACCGGCCGCTCTATAACAGTCGTCATAGTCATGAATCTCTGGTTCCGCCTGCTCCACCTGCTGCTGTGCAGCCTGTTCCGGCCCAAGCTGGAGGCCCCGTTCGGGGTCTCGCGGCTGCAGTTCCGGGTACTGCCCAATGACCTGGACAGCAACCTGCACATGACCAACGGCCGCTACTGGAACATCTTCGACCTGGGCCGGCTGGACCTGATCCTGCGCATGGGCCTGGGCCGGGTGGCGCTGCGCGAGAAGTGGGCACCGATCGTCGGTGCCGGCACCATCCAGTTCCGTCGCGAGCTGAAGCCGTTCCAGCGCTTCACCCTGGAAACGCGCCTGGTGGGCTGGGTCGGCTCGCGCGGCATCATGGAGCAGCGCGTACTGATCGGTGCCGAGCAGAAGATCGCCACGCGCGCGCTGCTGGTCACCGGCATCTACGACCGTCGCGCGCGCAAGTTCCTGAGCATGCCGAAGATGATGGAAGCGATCGGCGTGGTCGCCCCGCCCTCGCCGCCGCTCAGTGCGGCCGCCGAAGCGCTGCTGGCCGCCGACGCAGCGTTGAAGCAGGACGACGCCTGAGCCTCAGGGAGCCGACGCCGGCATCATGTGCTGTCCGCGCGATACGACCTGGGTACGCCCTCCCACGTGCAGCACGTACTCGAAGGACTGCCGCATGCGGCTGTACGCGCCGCCCTCCGGCACGCCGTAGTTGGCACCCACGCTGAGGGTATGCCGGCCCGGCGGCAACGGCTTGAGCATCACCCAGTAGCCGTCGGCGGCGGCCAGCCGTGAGTCTGCGTCATCGGCATCCATGCGGAAGCAGCCTTCACTGCGCACCCGATGCATGCGCATGTCGCCCAGGGGTTGGCCATCCAGCAGCACCACCGCGCTGATCAGGTAATCGTTGTTGACCGCCGCCCCGGCCTGCAGCTCCTTGCAGGACACAGACTCATCCACCTGGTAGTGCGCCATGTTGATGATCGGCAGCAGCAGGTACTTGCCAGCCGGCACCACGCATTCGCGATGTGGCCGGAAACGGCCATTGGTGCCGGCCAGGTTCCAGACCGGGCCTTCCTGGCCCAGATCACACGCACGGCCATCCGGGTCGAGATAGGGCGCGCCGCCCTGGGCGTCGGCCCACCGCCACCAGCGGGCGGTCCATTCGGCCAGTGAAACTCCGCCCACCGGCTCACGCGTCAGCGGCGAAGGCGCCGCCGTGTCTGCACTGAACGCCGGCACGGCCGCCAGCAGCAGTGCCATCGTTGCGCCGCTGCGGCGCAGCCATCCCTGGATTCCCTTCCGCATCACCTACCCCATCGTCCCTGCCGGCCACGCTGCGTGGCCGGCTCCGGGGCCACTTTACCTTGGCTGACTACACCTTCGGCATGTTCTTGGTCACGCAATGGATGCCGCCACCGCCGCCGGCAATCGCATCGATGTCCACCTGCTCGATCACACGACCGGGATACATGTCTTCCAGCAGTTCACGGCAGACGCCATCGGCTTCGTCGTCACCGAACTCCGGCGCGACCACGGCGCCGTTGATCGGCAGGTAGTTGATGTAGCCCATGGCCAGATCGTCGTTGTCGCGGGTATGCACGTTGTCGCGCCCGTCCAGGGGCGGCGGCAGCGTGTGCACCTGCAGGCGACGGCCATCGGCATCGGTGGCCCCGCGCAGGATGTCCAGGTGCTCGCGGGTCAGATCGTAGTCGTAGGACTCCGGATCGTTGTCCAGGTTGGCGATCACCACGCCCGGGCGCACGAAACGGGCATAGAAGTCCACGTGCGCATCGGTGATGTCCTCGCCGGCGATACCGGGCAACCAGATCACCTTGCGCAGGCCAAGGTGATGCTTCAGCTCCGCCTCAACATCCGCACGCGACCAGTCCGGATTGCGATTGCCGTTCACCCAGCAGCTTTCGCTGAGTATGGCGGTGCCATGGCCATCGACTTCGATGCCACCGCCCTCACCTACCAGATCGCTTTCCAACAGCGTGGCGCCGGTCACCTGCGCCAGCCAGGGCGCCACCGCGCCATCGTTGCGTGCGCTCTGCTTGCCACCCCAACCGTTGAAATTGAAGTCGACCAGCCCCAGCCCGCCCCGGTCATTAGTGACGAAGCAACCGCCGTAATCGCGCACCCAGATGTCATCCAGCGGCACCTCGAGGAACTCGATGTTGTCGCGGCCGCAACGGTCCTGCGCCTGCTTCAACTGTGCCGGGCGGCACAGCACGCTGACCGGCTGGTGGCGGGCGATGGTACGGGCCAGCCGCGCCACGGCGGTGTTCACCGCATCAGCGTGCGCGCCCCAGACTCGAGGCTGCGCGGCGAAGGCCAGGAAAACGCGCTCCTGCGGGCCGTGCTCGTCCGGCATGCGCCAGATGCCCGCACCCGGCCCCGCTGCGGACGCGCGGCCCGGCAGCCCGGCCAGGCCCAGTGCGGCCAGCCCGCCAAGACCGGCGGCACCTGCCAGTTGGGTGAGGAAATGACGACGGCTGCTCATGACGGGCTCCAGGGCCTGTGTGGAATGGGGCTATGCTGCGCTTGCCCATCCATAAGAACAAACGATAGATTCGGCCATCAACTGAACAGTTTTACTTATCTGAAATGCTCAAGCACTGGCCCCCGCTGAACGCGCTGCGAGGATTCGAGGCCGCCGCCCGCCTGGGCAGCTTCCACCGGGCGGCGGAGGAACTGCACCTGACCCAGTCGGCCATCAGCCAGCAGATCCGGGGCCTGGAGGCGTCGCTGCAGCAGCCGTTGTTTTTCCGGCAGGGCCGCAGCGTCACCCTCACCGACGCCGGCATCGACCTGCTGGAAACCACCCAGTCGCTGCTGCGGCAGCTGGCCAGCGGCATCCGCCGGCTCGATCAGTACCGCAAGCCGAATCAACTGATCGTCAACACCAGCCCGGCCTTTGCCCGCCATTGGCTGGTGCCGCGCCTGGCCAGCTTCCATCGCCTGCACCCCGGCGCCGACCTGTGGCTGCTGACCAGCGAGGATGCGCCGGACATGACCACCCAGACGCTGGACGTGGCGGTGCGTGACGACCTCGACTCACAGGCGCAGTGCCAGCATCGCGTACTGCTGCAGGACCGTCTCTATCCGGCCTGCCATCCGGCGCTGCTCGCCACACCGGTACAAGAACGCCTGACCCTGCATGGCGAGCGCGAAATGGACTGGAGCCAGTGGCAGGTCCAGGGCGGCGCCGATGTCGGCCAGCGCCGCGAGGGCATGAACTTCTCCGAACCCGGGCAGCTGCTGGATGCCGCCTGCCAAGGGCTGGGTATCGCGCTGGTCAGCGAGCTGCTGGCCGCACGCGCCTGCGAACAAGGGCTGCTGCAACCCCTGGATGATGCACGCGTGCGCGGCCCGCGCTGGAGCTGGCTGGTGCACGAGGACAGCGCGGCGGATCCGCTGGTGATCAGTTTCTGCGAGTGGTTGCTGGCGAGCCTGCCCGCTGACGCTACTTCTGCTGCAGCGCGCGCTTGACCGCCGCCTCGGCCAGCGGCGCCATCACCGCATAGCCCTTCGCCGTGGGATGCACGCCATCCTCGGCCAGCTGCGGATCCAGCCCTCCGGCGGCATTGGCCATCGGCGTGTAGTAGTCCAGATAGACCAGCTGCTTCGCATCGGCATAGCGCTTCAATGCCGCGTTCAATGCGCGCACTTTGGGAGAAGGTGCCGTGCCCGGCAACCACGGGTAATCGCTGACCGGCAGCACCGATGCCAGTACCACGGCGATGCCATGTGCGCGTGCCAGGTCCACCATCGCGTGCAGGTTGTCTTCAATCATCGCCTGCGTGGTCGGGCCGGTGTTGCCGGCGATGTCGTTGGTGCCGGCCAGGATCACCACCACCTACGGCTTCAGTGCCAGCACGTCCTGCGGGAACCGCACCAGCATCTGCGCCGTGGTCTGGCCACTGATGCCGCGGTTGAGCCAGCCCTCGCCGGGAAAGAACGATGCGCTGCCTTCCCTGCCCCAGCCTTCGGTGATGGAATCACCGAAGAACACCACGCGTGGTTGCCCCGGTACCGCCGCAGGCAGCCGCGCGTTGGCTTCACGATAGTGCTGCAGCTGCGGCCAATCGGCCAGACGCTGCTGCATGAAACGCACTTCGTCCGCGCGCAGGCTTTCGACAGGCTCCAGCAGTAACGGGTTGATTGCGGGCATCTCGGCCGCCACCCCGTGGGCGCTCAGCGCGATACCGAGGGCAACCGCGGCCAGGCCGCCGGACAAGGAACGCATGGGGTCTCTCCCTTGAATGTCCGGGCCAGTCTAGCGCGCGGCCCCGCGCTTACCGCGCCGCCGACCGCGCGGCCACGCCGGTCACCTTGGCCGGCATCCACATGCCAGGCGTCCAGCCACTGGCAGCCAGGATTGCCTTCGGGTTGTCCTGCTGGATCAGCGCACGCACTGCATCGCGCTTGTCCTTGGCCTGCAGGTAATAGGCCTTGGCGATGCGGTAGCCCACCCAGTACCCGAGGTCATAGGACTCCTGCGAACCGGGCTTGTAGTTGTACAGCCACGGCGACAGATCGGTACTGTCCACATCCAGCGCAAAGGCGCTTTCAATGTGGACCTCGCGGCCGCGCGTCCACGCCGCATGGCGACTGTTGCCGACGTTGCCGGAAATCAATTCGGCGATGAATTCGGCGATACCTTCGCCCAGCGAAACACGCAGCACCGTCGCATGCGGGTCGCCGGGCTCGAAATCGGTCAGGCCGGTCTGCTGGATGTGCACGTACTCGTGCGCGATCACGTGCACGAAACGGTCCTGCACGTTGGGATTCATGAAATCGGCTGCACACAGCGCTTCCAGGCCGATGATCACCCCACTCTTCGAGGTCAACCCGACCGGCCGACCACGGCCGACCGCGAGGGTCACCGGCGGAAACGCGGCCTGCGGATAGATCGCCTGCAGGTTGCCGAACACCTGCACCAGGCGCTGCTTCACCGCCGGCAGCTCCGCCAGGCAGCTGCGGCCCTGCGCATACACCCCGGGCTGGCTGGCAATGGCTTCGGCCATGCGTTCGGGCGTGACCCGGCGCGCCTTCGCCAGTTCACCCAGGCCCGGACTGCCTTCGGCCAGGTAACCGGCCAGCTGGGCGACGCTGGGCTTGCCGCCGGTGCTGTCGTAGATCGCGTAGAAGCGGCTGGCATTGGTGGTGAGGATCTGCGGCCCCGGCGGAGTACCCGCCGACGCCACCCCAACCGCCCCGGCACAGGCCATGGCAAACAGGCAACGCGGGAAACTGGACATCGCTCCGTCCTTGGTGGAGTGCATGCGAAGCGCGCAATCTATCACTCCGCCCCGGCCACCGCAGCGGGCACATGCAGGCCCTTCGGGGCTGTGCCAGACTCACTCAGGCACCTGCCATGGATGATGGAGCACCGCACGATGATGATCGTTCCCGCGTACTGGGCCGAAGCCCGCCTGCAGGCCCGTTTCCGTGGCCGGCCGGTGGTCGTGCGCCGCTTCGGCTGGTCCGATGAGGGACCTGCCGAGGCCCAGGCCCACGCCGACCGCCGCGCCAACGAAGCCCTCAATGCCATCCTCGCCGGCCAGGTGCTGCCGCGTCGCGAAGTGCGCAGCAACTATGGCGTGGAGGGTGTGCCAATCCGCGAGCAGATCGTGCAGCGCGACGGCGATGTCATCATCACCCGCAACAGCTATGGCGCATTGTGTCTCAACAGCCCCGACGTGCTGTTTGCCGACATCGACCATGCGCAGCCACCGGCCGGATGCGTGATACCGGCCATCGTCGCTGCGATCCTGCTGCTTGCCGGCGCCATCATCGGCCCCCTGCTCTGGCACTGGCTGGTGGGCCTGGCACTGGGCGTGGCGGCAGTGCTGCTGGTCAACGCGGCATTGCTGATGCGGCGGAAGCAGCGCCTGGCCGCCGCCGGCGGTGCTGAAGGGCTTGCGCTTAAACGCGTGGACGCCTTCAGCGAACAGCATCCCGATTGGCACCTGCGTGCCTACCGCACACCCGCCGGGCTGCGCGTGCTGGCGATGCATGCCACGTTCTCACCAGAGGACGAGCAGCTCCAGGCATTCTTCAAGGCACTGGGCACCGACACCCTGTACGCGCGCATGTGCCGGCTGCAGCATTGTTTCCGTGCGCGACTGACACCGAAGCCGTGGCGCGTCGGCCTGAAGTACCGCATCCGGCCGCCGGTGGCCGCGTGGTCAGCCGAACAGGCCAACAATCCGGATCGACTGGCCTGGATTGCCGAGTACGAAAAGAAGAGTGCCGGCTTTGCCGCGTGCACCTACCTGCGCAGCTTCGGCGACACCTCCCGGGTGCATGCCAAGGCCGAGCATGTGCGCGAGCTGCACGATCGGCTGTCGCACGCTCAGGACCGGTTACCGCTGGCCTGAGCGCAACGCGCGCTCAGTCCACGCCCTGCACGAACGGCTGCCCTGCCAGGGTAGTGCCCAGCCGCACCGCGATCTGCTGACCTTCCTTTTCGAAGGTCGTGGCGCATTGCTTGGCGCCCTTCTGGCATCCAACTTCCGGAAAGCCCTCGAGTGACTCAGGCGCGCCCTGGACCGGACTCGCCTGCCACCCTGCCGCATCCATGAGGCGCTTGGCCTTGGCATAAGGCATGCCGGCGACAATGCCCAGCTGCGCCAGTTCGGAGGGGAGTGATTGGCCATGCAGGCTCGGCGTCATCACCAGCGCCAACACTGCGGCAACACGTTTGGACTTCATAGGTGAAACCCATGACAGACAGCAACAGGCCTGCAGCGTATCGCAGCTTCCGCACGCCATGGCACCCGCATCACATATGGTTACGCAACCGCAACGGCCAATGACACGAGGTCGCCCTTCGATCCATCAGGTACTGTTGAGAACCGCCACGGGCGCCTCGCGCGCCGCCCGCCGCGCCGGTACCCAGGCAGCCAGCTGCCCCAGGGTGAACACCAGCCCGACGCCCAGCACCAGGTACTCGGGATCGATGCGAGGTACCTCGTAGTAGCGCGAAACCCAGACATTCAACGCCAATGCCAGCACACTGCCAGCGAGCGCGCCGACGAAGGTCAGCATCAGATTCTCGATCATGAAGTAGCTGGTCACATCGCGCCTGCGGGCACCCAGCGCACGTCGTATGCCGATCTGCGGATAGCGCTTGCGGACCCAGAAGCTGGCCAGCCCATACACGCCCGTGCCGGTCACGATCAACAGCGAGATGCCGGCGCACAGGAAGATGATCGCCATAGTCTGGTCACGCCGGAAGTATTCCGCACGCAGTTCGCTGAAGCGCTGGACCCTGGGCAGCATCCGGTTCGCTTCGCGCGCGGCCAGCGCAGTGCTGGCCGAGTCGAGGACCGCGGAAAGCGCGTCCGGCTCGCTGCGCACCGCGTACATCACCCGGGTGCCATCGGGAATCAGCGGCAGCAGCAGGCTCATGTCGTTGTCTCCATCGGTCCGCAGCACCGGCCTGGACAGGGTGTCGACGACCCCGACGATGCGCAATGGATGGATGCCGTCCGTATACAGGTCGCGGCCCACCGCGTTGGCCGAACCAAACAGATGACGTGCCAGCGCTGCGGAGACGATGGCTTCACTGGCCTTGTAGAGACCGGCGTAATCCTGCGCTGCCTCGGTCTGCACGAATGATGCGGCGGAGAAGTCACGGCCGGCGACAAGATGCATGCCCAGCGCCTGCACTGCGCCGGCAGACATCCCATAGACGGCGGGCTCGGCTTCGACGATGCCTGCCATGTCCTGGCCCTGCACCGGCACGTTGGTGAAACCGACGGTCCAGTTGTGCTGGCTCAACGGCAGCGACTCCGCCGCCACCACGGCCTGGACCCCGGCCACGTTACGCAGCACCTGCATGTCTGCCTTGACCGCGGTGGCGGCATTGGCAGCGGCGCTGCCGACGAACTCGGTTTCGATGATGCCAAGCCCCTGCTCCCGCAGCCCGGTGTCGTAGGCGAGTGTTTCCACGCGCTGCGCAAGCAGGAAGGCGATATTGGTGACGCAGGCGGTGGCGATGATCACCTGCAGCAACAGGATGCCGGCCACCAGCCGGTTCTTCTTCATCGCACGGGCAATCAGCGGAATCTGTGAAACGCTCATTCAGCGGCCTTGATCTGCATGGCGACACGGGTGGATGCCGCCCGCAGTGCGGGCAGGACGGCGGCGAACAGGCTGGCGATGCAGGCCAATACGGGCGTGGCGATCACCATGGTCGGGTCGATGACTGCGAGGCTGGCATAGTCTTCCGGCTGCATCCGTACCAGGAACAGGCCAGCCTGTGCGACCAGCAGGCCCACGCCTCCTCCCAGCAACCCGATCATCAACGCTTCGGTGCATAGCTGCAGGATGATGTCCCTGCGGCGGGCCCCCAACGCGCGGCGGACTGCGATCTCGTGCGTTCGGCGGACGAAACGGGCGAAGATCAGTGCCCCCATGTTGACCAAGCAGACGGCCAGGAAGGCCAGGCACAGCGCCAGCTGCAACCGCACCTCATCCGGAATGATCCGGCGCTGGACCAGATAGCTACGCAGGCCGTCCAGGTGCGGGGGCGTCTGCCGATCGAAGCGCCCGCGCGCGTGCTGGTCCTGCACATAGCTTTGCAGGAAATGCAGGTACGCCTGCTGGCCGGCCGGGTCCGGGATCTCGGCCCAGAGTTGGACCCACGCCGTACTGGCATCCAGCATGTGGTTCGTCGGCGTGTTGCCTGACCAGCCGTACATGCTGTTGGCAACCCGAAGCTGGAGTTCCACCGCGGTCTGCAGCGGAATGAAGACATCGTCGCGCCCCTTGAAGGGTTCCTGCTGGAGGTCGGTGTGGAAGCGCGGCCGGGGCACCCAGTCAGCAATCACGCCGACCACCCTGAAGGCCTGCCCATCCAGCTGCAGGGTCCGTCCAACCAGGGAGCTTCCATGACCGAGCCGCTGCGCCAGCGTGCGGCTGACCACCACGACCCGGGAGCGCTGCAGATCATCGTCCGCGGACCACCAGCGTCCCTGCAGCACCTCCATGTCGAACATCGCCGCTGCGTCCGCGTTGGTGTACTGGCCATCAACGAAGAATGCCGTCGGTGCGCCCGGTTGCGGATCCACCAGCAGCCGGCCCGCGGCCAGTACCGTCTGCCGCTGCGCAGGTGCATTGCGCAGAAGTTCACTGGCATCCGGCCAGGTCATGGCCACCCGCGGATCCAGCCCTCCCTTGATCTGGTACCCGGCCGGCAGCGGGTCCAGGAAGGGATGGAACAGTTGCCCGCTGCGCCCTGGCAGCGGGTCCCAGGACATGGCTCGAACAACGGTGAGCATGGTCACGCTGGCGCCGATGCCCAGCCCCAACGCCAGCACCAGTGCCAGCGTCATGCCTTTGGTTTCCAGCAAGCGGGTTCGTGCGAGCCCGAGGTAGTACGTCAGCATCATCATCCTCGGCAGCTCAATGGAAGAACTCGGCGACGGTGGGAACGACATCCACCGGTTCGATGCTCAACCACGCCGTACTGTTCTGCGCGCGTGCCCGGCCCTCGATGAGGTGCATCAGGCGGAACCGCGAGCGCTGCACCCGATCGATCGCAGCGCTTGCCTCCTGCGGCGCCCAGCAGCGCGCCAGACCCACCGGAATCTTGTTGCAGTTCAGGTCGTCGACGATCCGCTCCAGCGTCAGGTAGCTCAGGCGCTGGGTCGAAGCGCTGTCGATGAACACCGACGCAGTGGACGACAGGCGGGGCAGGAAATGTCCCAGAAGGGCCTGGATGCTGTCTGGAGAATGGTTGAAGTCCGAGAACAGCATGTCGATGCCGCCGTGCAGAGCCGGGGCGGTGGCGATGGCAGCGAAGTCGATGTCCTCGACATGCACCTGCGCGAAGTCCGCGACACCCGCCCAGACCAACATCGCACGCATGAACGAAGGATAGTCCTGCCCTGGTTCGATGAGCGCGCGCAAGGGCCCTTCCAGTTCGGCCAGGAAGCGCCGCGCGGGATCGCTGGCATAGTGCGATCCATTGTCATAGCTGTGCAGGACACCGGTCTCGTTTTCCTTCAGTGCGGCGGCGATCCAGGCCGTAGACACGCCGAAGCCCGTACCGAGTTCCACCACACTTTGTGGCCGGGCACGCTTGACCAGGCTGTACAGCAGCACGCAGAGATCCTCGCTACCGTACAGCCACCCCATGCGCTCGCGGATCTCGGAAAGGCGCTCAATGCACGCGTGCATGTCGGGCATCATCGCTCCTCGCACTGGAATCATCCGCCGCCAGCCACCTGCCCAGCATCTCCACCATGGCCGGCTCATCCGCCACGGAAAGAAGATAGGGCGAGAATGCATGGAACCGCAGCTGTCCGCCCTCTGCGAAGAGCAGCAACTCCCCCGTCTCGGAACGGAAGGCACGACGCGCGGCCTGGTTGATGGCATGCACGCGCTGTAGATCGATCGGCACCGCGTCGCCCCTGGGGAAGAAGATGCCATGCGCCGACTCACCGCAGAAGTAGGACACCAGTGGGACGCCCTGCGGCCGCGAAACGAAGAACTGGTGACGCCGCTTCTCTTCCGGCAGCAGGTTGCGCTCCTGCTTCCAATCGAACAGTGACCACACCGATTTCTGCAGAGGATCGACCAAGCCACGCAGATCCGGCGCCTCATACCCGATCGAATAGACGAAGTCGGGCGTCTGGATATCGGCAAGTACCCGCTTGAGCTCGAACCACTGTACGTTCAGCGGCATCAGTGTGCGCGAGACACCACGCACGCCGGTGTCGTGGCAGACGCTGGCCGCCGATTCGAGCAATGACTGCAGGCGGATGTGCAGCCAACGCGCATCGATTCCACTGCCCCTCAGGAATTCATCCATGCGGGTATTGGCCAATGAGAACACACGGTTGACCACCCGTGCGCCGATGAACTGCTCGCGCATTTCCACGCTGGGCTCGAAATCCAGGACCGCTGGCCAGCTTCCGGCGCGAACCATCGGCAGCAGGTCGTCAAGGTGCAGCAACTCTGCCCCCGCCTGCGCCGCGCGGCACGCGACCGGATCGGCATGATCGGTATACAACACGATGGTCCGGGCCTTCATTGCTGCCTCCCATAGCCATATTCACGCTTCATGTCCGCCTGCATGTCATCCATCATTCTTCCGATGTCGGCATTGAGCGGCTGGGTACTCATCAGCCGGCTGCTGAGATCCTGCTCGATGAGGAATCCAGCAGCGCATACCGCGAGGCGACGGTGGACATGCGCGCGGGCAGCAGCGTCGATGTTGTCAGCCACCGCAAGGTGGCTCTTCAGCAACCGATGGCAGACGTAATAGACGAAAACGGCGTGGATGTAGGACGAGTTGGGAATCGGATTGCCCGACCACGGCGACACGACCCGGTGCTGATAGTCGTTGGCAACGAAGAAGCCATTGGCCAGCTCCCACGCGGCAAGGAAGTTGTGGGTGCTCTCGTGCATGATGCTTTCCATGCAGGCTTCCACGCTCAGTTCGGGGTGATGGATATTGAGCAGGCGCAGCGAACCGGGCTGGCGCGGCACATGTTCCGACCCGAAACGGCGCGCGACATCGGGCGTTGATTCCTCGGACTTACGAACCACGATACGGCGCACGAAGTTGCGGATCACCAGGCCATACAGCGGCTCCGCACGATCAATTCCTGCCAGCGCGCGCGACAGCTTGTCGAGCACGACCGCCTGCTCCGCCTCATCCAGCGCAATGCAGGGTTGGCTGAGCACGCCGGAACGGGGTTCATGGTGCCTGGCGACCTTGCTGTGCAGGTCAACGGCAACGCAATCACCCAGCATCGGCCGTGTTTCCAGCGTCCAACGCCCCTGCACATCCTTGCGGGCGAGCTGATCGCCCACCGGGCTGTCGACCACCCAATCGCGGCTCTCAAGCAGATAGCGCGGAGTGGAGCCAGAGGCCAGGTCCAGCAGTGCCTTTTCTCGCTGCACGAGATCATGGATGGCACACAGATTGCGTGCGCTCTCAGCATCCCATGCCATTGCATCGGCACCGGCCTCCGGCCGCTGCTTGCGAGCGGCGTCAAGCGCCATGTAGCTCTCGCAGAACTCGGAACTGAGCAGTACGCGCGCCTGGCGGTCGGCCGGCAGCGCTTCATAGATGGCATGGATGGAGCGAGCGATGACGCCATGCTCCGCATTCCCCAGTGCTTCCTGCAGGCGTGTCCGCATGCGTCGCAGGCGGGCCCACATGATGCCTTCCATCACGGCATCCATCCGGGCACCTGTGCGGGTGATCTCCATCAGGCACGCCGGGCGTGCCACATCGGCTTCCAGCGGTTTCAGCTGCGCATTCATCGTTGCTCTCCCTGCATCACGCATCAAAGAGCTGCGGGGGACACTGTCCCCCGCAGGCCGACAGGTCAGACGTTGAAGCGCGTGGCTTCCACGTTCAACTCCGGCTCCTTGACGATATCGTGATGATGGTGCGAACCAATCGAATCGTCGTGGTGGCCGGTGGCCAGCGCTTCCAGGTTGTTGGCGCGCGCGTTGGCTTGGAACTCGGCCATGGCCAGGTCGTCCAGGCTCACGATTGCGGTGGCCTGGTCCAGTGCGCTGGAAGCCACCGGAGCCTCGCTTGCCATCACGGCACCGGCCGAAGCGCTTCCGATCACCAGCAGCGTCAGCGCCGACAGCGCCTTGGGCACGTTGCGGTTGTCCTTCATGATGTTGCTCCCTTTGACTGGCTCAGACGTCGAAACGCGCGTTGGACAGGCCCTGGGCCTGCTCCTCGGGCACGGCGTCATGATGATGATGGGAACCGATGGAATCGGAATGGTGCCCGCCGGCGAGCGCAATGCCCTGCAGTTCTGCGAACTCGGACATGCGCAGCGCATCCAGATCGGCGTTGATCGCGGTGGCCGACTGCAGGCCCTGCTCGGCCGGTGCCGGAAGTGCTGCTGCGCCTGCGGTACCCGCAGCGCCGGCAATGATCAGGGTGAGCGAGGAAAGCGCGGTGGTTTTGATGCGATTGCTCATAACTAACCTTTCTCCAGAGTGATGGACTTTCAGGCAACTACGAGTCGCGCTCCGTCCGTCGTGCACGAACGTCGGACCGCGATCGATTAATGCCAGTGTCGGAGAAGGGGAGCAAACGCGCTGCTGTGCGCTGCACAGCAGCGGCGAAGGTACGGGCCTGTCGCACCGCGCGACCGCCTGGCAGCGCGACGCTGCCGGTGCTGGATCAGAGATAGGTTTCGGCGTTTTCCATCAGCGCGACAACGCTCGCAAGGAACGATACCGGCAGGTGCTTGGAGAGCTCGATCATCTTCTCTTCCAGTCTTGCCCTGGACCCCCGCACCGCGGGTTCGGCAGGAGGAGTTTCCCCCTGGGCCAGCCAGGCAAAGGCCACGCCAAGCACCCCGCTCATCCTGTGCAGGTGCTCGATCGTGGGCGTGAATCCTTCCTCACGCTCCCAATGCGCGACGGTGGCGCGGTTCACGCCGAGGCGGCGTGCCATTTCGGTCTGTGACAAACCGCAGTTGGCGCGGGCCAATCTGATTCGTGAAGGGATCGTGCTGACATCCATGGGGCGGCGGAACTCCCTGATCTACCCATGAAGTCCAAGGACGGGCAGGAACCCCGAGTGTCAAACATGATCCAGGGCGAGTCAACGCATATGCATTGCCTTCTGTGAAGCCTGCATCCGTCCGTCGCCTGTTCAGCGACCGCGCTTGCGCTCGATTTCCGCGTGCAGCCCCTGCAGCCGCACCAGGTACTGCTGGAAAACGCCCAGATCTTGCTCGACCAGGCGTGACCAGTCAGGCTTCGCATTCAGCAACTGCTCGACCTGCTGCTGCGGTGGGCGATCAAACCCCTCGCCCAGGACGGCCAGGTAGCGCTCCCTGAATCCCTCCGGATCCTGCTGGTCCTGGGCGAAGAGCTGCACCGCAATCAGTCCGGCATACAGGTAATTGGCCAGGTAAAGCGGATCCTCATACATCAGCCGCTTGGATACCCAGGTGCTGCGCAGCTCGGGATACTGCTCCGATGCGCCCCCATACCGGCCCAGTACCTTCATCGTCAGCGCATCAAGCGCGTCTGCATTGCCAACCCCATCGGCGGCCACTTCCTGATAGATGGACTGTTCCAGATCGGCCTCTTCAGACGAGACGAACAGCTGCAGGATGATGTCATCGAGCAACGACTTCAGGTAATACGCCTTGGCACGTGGATCACTGGCCTGCCGGTAGAGCTGATCGCGGAACTTCAGTTCGTTGTAGATGGCGAAGGCCTCGGTCAACCACTTGTTGCCGTTGCGCTGGAATGATGATGCGCCGCCGCGCTGCATCCACTGGCCATGCATGGCATGGCCGGCTTCGTGAGCGATCTGGACATCCCCCTCCAGATCGCCCTGGCGATGGCCAACGAACAGCAACGAAGGCACACCGGGGGCGCTGATCGAAAACGCATCCATCGCGCGCCGCCCTGCCGATCCGCCCAGATCCATGCGTCCGCCCGCAGGATCGAGCAGCCCGCGCAGCCCTGTCACGTAATGCGGCCCCAGCACCTGCATTGATGCTGCCGCCGCATCACGCAACTGCGCCAGGTCAAGCGGCGGAGGAATATAGCCCGCATCAGGCAGGTCCATGTCCCAGATCTGTGGAGACGCCTGGCCCATGCGCTCAAGATGGGTCAACTGCATCTGCTGGTAGTTCCGCCGCAGCAGCGCGTGGCGCGCTACCGCCGCCAGTGTCGCGTCGACGGCGGCCTGATCCAGGCCCATGTGCCGGTAGCTGCGGTCAGGCGCAGTTCCATCGCCCTGCAGTTCCGACGCATGCTCGTTGAGGCGGACCAGGCCCAGCAGCACCGTTGCCATTTCGCTGCGCCGCGACGCCATTCCCTGCCAGTAGGCACGCCATGCCGCTTCGCGCAGTGAACGGTCCGGCAGGCGGGAAAGGGCTCGCGCGTCGGTGCGGCTGTCGAGCGTGCGGCCTTCATGTTCGAAGCGGGCAAAGGGCGCCGACTGCAACAGCTGCCGGTGCAGGCGCCCGAAGCTGTCCAGCGCCGGGTCAGCCAACGTGTCGACCGCATCCACCAGCGCTGCATTGGCCGGCTGCACATCCTCCCGCAAAGCCCGTTCACGCAGGTCGGCATGCGGCGCGATCCAGGCAGCGTGCGCGGGCGCATCACGCAATGCCTGCTTGGCAATCGCCGCGATGCGTCCACATGTGCTGGCGACTTCGCCCTGGGTGTTGGCCCACCGGGCATCATCGGCATTGCGCGCTGCCTGAAGATGCAGGTAGCCATGGTGGCGGAGGCACTCGCCATACAGCTGTTCGGCCTGCTGGAACCTCACGTCTGGCGGCGCATGAAGTGCCTTGAGGGCATGGGTCCTCCGCTCGAGGTTCTGCCACGCCTCACGTTCCTGGGAGGCGCTGCCAAAGTAGCTGCGGTCATCTGCCCGCAGAGCTTGCGCTTCCACTCCGTGTGTCATCCCGGCCAACAGCGTCGCGATGACAAAAGTGATGGCGCGCATCCCATTGCGATGCATCGATGTCTCCTGGTCTGTTTCCACTCCCAGCTTAGCAGCCCGGGTGGACCCGGATGCCTCATGGCAGGTGGCTTCCCGATTCCCGATTGCGCATCCGGATCCAGGCCGTCTACCCACTCACATCCCGATACAGCAAGGCCGCCCTGGGGCGGCCTTCCCGTCTCCCTACTTGGCGTTCTTCACGTAGGTGTCGAACCAGTTCAGCATTTCCGCCACCAGCTGCTCGTTCGATTCCAGCGCGGTGTACCAGTGCGGTTCGTTCGGCAGCATCACCAGCCGCGTGATGCCGCCGTTGCCTCGGATCGCCTGGTAGAGCTTGCGCGACTGGAACGGCTCAGTGCCCGGGTTGGCGTCGTCCTCGCCGTGGACCAGCAGCAGCGGCAGCTTGATCTTGTCGGCATAGAAGAACGGAGAGGCCTTCAGGTACACGTCCTGCGCCTGCCACACCGAGCGACGCTCGTTCTGGAAGCCGAACGGGGTAAAGGTCTTGTTGTACGAACCGCTGGTCGCCACGCCAGCCTTGAACAGATTGGTATGGGCGATCAGGTTGGCGGTCATCAGGCCGCCATGGCTGTGGCCGGTCACGCCGATGCGGTTGCGATCGACCACGCCCATGTCCACCGCCTTGTCCACCGCCGCCTTGGCGTCAGCTTCCAGCTGCTCCAGGTAGGTGTCGTAGGCGTTCTTCGGATCGCCCACGATCGGGAACGAGGCGTTGTCGATGATCGCGTAGCCGGCCAGCAGCATCAGGCGGTACGGCTGCAGGCGGGTGAAGGTCTGCTGCGAACCGGACACCTGCCCCGCCTGCGCGGCGTTGGCGAAGTCGGCCGGGTAGGCGTACAGGATCGCCGGCACGCGCTGGCCTTCCTTGTAGCCCGGCGGCGTGTACAGGGTGAACGACAGGTCCACGCCATCGGCACGCTTGTAGGTCACCAGCTGCTTCTTGATCTGGCGCACTTCCGGAGTCGGGTCGACCAGCTTGGTCAGCGCGGTCGCGGTGGACGCGAACTGCGCCTCGCCGGTCTTCGCATCGGCCACCGCCTCACCCTGCTGACGGATGAAGGCGTTCGGCGGATCGATCACCGACTGGTGCCAGGTCAGGTAGCGCCCTGGCGTATTGCTGAAACCAAGGAACTGCTCGTAGGCATCGGCGCTGCTGCGGAACAGGCGCTCGCTCTTCAGCGTGCCGAGGTCGAGGCGGTCGAGGAACGGACGGTCGCCCTGCGGCGAGGCACCACGCCCGCTGAGGAAAACATGGTTGCCCTCACGGCGCACGACCTGCGCACCATTCGGCAGGCGGGTGAAGACCAGGTTGCCGGGGTTGCCGTACAGCTCATCGCTGGACATGTCCCACAGCAGGCGGCCTTCCTTCTTCGGCTGGTCCACATCGACGATGCGGGTCTGCATCCAGTGGCGGTTCTCGTCGTTCTCGAACTGGAACGCCACGGCCGGGTCGGCAGTCCATGCGAAGCCTTCGAAGCGTTGTGCGGTGCGGGTGATCTCGACCGGCTTGCCGTTGAACGGCGCCTTCAGCATCAGCACCCGGTCGCGATGCGGCACGCTGACCTTCCAGTCACCCTTGTCCAGCGCTTCGGCATAGACCAGGGTGGCCGGATCGGTGGCACGCCAGTCGAAACCACGCGGGCCTTCCGGTACGCCGTGCACCGGCACGCGGTCGGCCAGCGGCAGGCTGGCGATCGGCGTGGACTTGCCGCTGGCGATATCCAGCACGGCCACGTCGTTGGCGAAGCGCTGGTAGGTCACCGCATGCGAGTACGGCGCCTTGATCGATTCGGTCAGCACGTGCACGCCATCGGGCGCGGCGCTGACTTCGTTGAACAGCGCCGGCTGCCCGACCGGACGCACGCTGTTGGCGGCAGTATCGACCACGGCCAGCTGCGAGACGCCGTAGTAGGCGAACAGCTTTTCGTCATGCACGCTGGTCAGCGTGTCGCGGGCTTCGTAGGTGCTGCTCTCGCCACTGCTGCCCAAGGACTCCTGCGCATCCGGGCCGGTCGGCACGCCACCATTGGACGGCGCCGGGCCCTGGTTGGCCGGAACCAGCTTCACCAGCAGGTTCCGGCTGCCGCCCAGCCACTGCACGGTGTAGCCGAAGATCGGGTTCAGCTGGACGTTCGGCACCTGCTTCACCTGGCCGGTAGCGGCATCGCCTACCCACAGCTGCACGCTGGTATCGACCGCGTTCTGGAACGCAAAGTGGCTGCCATCGGCCGACCACAGCGCGCCGGTGGCGCAGCCCTGCGGCAGGTTGACCTTGGTCTCCTTGCCGCTGCCGATATCGACCAGGGTGAAGTCGGCCACGCAGGCCGGAATGCCGTAGCCACCGGGGGTGTCATGGCGGCTGCGATTCTTCGGCTCCAGGCGCACGCCGGCCAGCTTCAGGTAAGGCTGGGCGACGCGGCTGATTGACGGGTAGGTCTGCGCGGTGGTCAGCAGCAGGCGCTGGCCACCCGGGGCCACGTTCGGCGCCGGCGGCGGCGGCGCCTTCAGCACCTTGAGCAGGTGTTCCGGCGGCTTTGCGTAATCGGCAAGCGCGGGGCCAGCGGCCAGCAGGCCGACGGTGGCAACGGCAACAGCCGCCGCCAGAGAGGTTCGACGGATGAGCATCCTTATCCCCTGGGTGTGAATGGGCGCCCGAGGACGGGCAAGGGCCCGAATCTAGCACCGCAGGGGTTGTCGTGAATGGGCCGGAAGGGCTAGTGGCCGGATGGGGCAAAGTGGAGGCCGCCACGCCATCACTTGGCGCTCAACTATCATGAACTCCCTCCATCCGGCGCTTGACATGGGAACCTCCAAAGCCCCCCCCTATCTTCAATACTGCCGAAGCGCCCTCAAATCACTAGTCTCTCAATACGAGATGAGCAAAGTGATCGGGCACTCTGCCACTGCGGGAACCGTTCGCGAAAGACTGATTCATGACTTTCTCGAATCACACATCCCTGAAATGACCAGTGCTGTGAGCGGCGTCATCATTGACTCGCAAGGAAGACGGTCACGCCAGCAAGATATCGTTCTGATGCTGAAGTCCATGCCGAGGCTTCGCTTCAACAGCGGCCACGACCTAATTTTTCACGAGGGAGTCGTTGCGACGATCGAAGTGAAAACAAGTGTAACCACGTCCGTTCTACTTGGAATCTCAGAGAACATCGCAAGCGTCAAGTGCTTGGAGCCGACAAGCTTCGGGGGCACGAAGTTGGGTGTACTGGACTGGCCCATGCATCGAATCCTGCACTGCGTCGTAGGCTACGGTGGATCGATTCTTCAGGACATATCAAATGCTCTCACCAGTTTTCCTGAAGCGAAGAAGCCGGACATCTATCTAGACCTAACCAAGGGTATGCTTCTTCGGAATGAAGGCATCTTTTCAGAAAGAACTCTTGGCGATGACTATCTAATATTTGATGATCCCGGTGAGGGTCTCGCTAGATTCCTGTCAGCCATGACGGTCGTTACATCTTCATACTCAGTTCGAGATGTGAAGTGGGAGCAGTACCTATTGGACTCCTCTGTGGAGGAGCGAGACCCTTAAGACCAGCCGCGTAATGACTATCCTGAATGGGCCGAAATCATTAGCAGGATAACTTGGCAAAGTGTCGCACTGGCAGCTGCCGCCGCGAAGAGCGGCCGGCATCTGCCAGGCGTGGTCTGTCGTCACTGCTGGGCGTGCAGGTCCCAGGCAGTCAGGTAATCGGGGTCGACCACGATCATGCCACTGTTCCGCATGCGGTACTCGCCGGGCTCGGCGGGCAGGTACTGGTCGAGCATCGGCGGCAGATAGCGCTCATGGCCGTCATTCTCGTCCGCCAGCACCACGCCTTCGTCGGCGCTGATGCGCAGCACCGTACCGGCGTATTGTTCCAGCCCCTGCACCTGGCCGTCACCGCCATAGCGGGTGACGCCCACCAGCACCACCTTGCCGATCATTTCCTCGACCTTGGCATCGTCCAAGGGCGGCAGCATGGGAGTGAATTCATCGCTCATCGGTGCACCTCCGTAGCCTGCTGGACATCGTGGATGAGGTTTCCGCTTCGCAGTGCGCGTCGCTGGCAGCCGAGCAGGTGCCCAGCCCGAAGCCTCGGCATCGAGAGTGCCAGTGCGCCCATGAACCCAAGGGTTCCTGGAGCAAGATGCTGCCATTGCAGGCGGAAGGGACAGGTGAAGGCCGAACTCGGTCCTCGGCGATCAGGGGGGAGTGCACCTGCACCACGCTAGAATGCGCCCATGCGCACCGTACATGCCCTCCGCTACATCACCCCGTTACGGGAAGGTGGCTCCCTGCCCGCCGTGGTCGAGACCGACGACGACGGCATGGCCGTGCTGAAGTTCCGCGGCGCCGGCCAGGGCCCGAAAGCACTGATTGCCGAACTGATCGCCGGCGAAATGGCACGCACGCTGGGCCTGCCGATTCCGGAAATCCTGTTCGTCGAGCTGGATCGTGAGTTCGCCCGCACCGAGCCCGACCCGGAGATCCAGGAGCTGATCCGCGCCAGCGAGGGCCTGAACCTGGGCCTGGATTACCTGCCCGGTGCGATCAATTACGATCCGGCGGCGATGCCGGTCGATGCAGACCTGGCCTCGCGCATCGTCTGGTTCGATGCGTTCACCAGCAATGTCGATCGCACCACGCGCAATCCCAACCTGATGGTGTGGCATCGAAAGCTGTACCTGATCGATCACGGTGCGGCCATGTACTTCCACCACGACTGGGCCAACGCCGGGGATGCCTGCGAAAAGCCGTTCGTGCTGATCCGCGACCATGTGCTGCTGTCGTTCGCCAGCCGCATCGCCGCGGTGGATGCCGAGCTGGCCGCGCGCCTGACCGATGCCGAAATCGAGCGCATCGTTGGCCTGGTGCCGGACAGCTGGCTGGTGGACGAACCGGCGTTCGACAGCCCACAGGCCTATCGCCAGGGCTATATCAACTATCTCAAGCACCGCTTGAAAGTGCGTGCAGTGTTCGTGCAGGAGGCCGTCCGTGCCCACGCTGCACACGTATGACTATGCGGTCATCCGCGTGGTACCGCGGGTGGAACGCGAGGAGTTCATCAACGTCGGAGTGATCGTCTCCTGCCCCGGCGCGCGCCATCTGGAAGCGGCCATCGAGATCGATCCGGCACGCCTGCACGCGTTCGCTCCAGCGCTTGATCAGGATGCGTTGCAACCGTGGCTGGATGCGATCGTGGCCATCTGCCGTGGCGACGCCAGCGCCGGACCCATCGCACAGCTGCCCGCGCGCGCCCGCTTTCATTTCCTCACCGCCAAGCGCAGCTCGGTTGTGCAGATGTCGAGCACGCATGTCGGCCGCACTGCGGACCCGGCGGGTGTGGTGGAACACTTGATGACGAAGATGGTGCGGGTACCGGCACCAACCGAGCAACATTGATTGGGTAGAGTCGACCGCTGGTCGACTGCCGTTCGCGGGAAGCAGGCGCACCGTCTTCGTGGCCGTACCGGTGCTCCCTACCCTCGCCCTGCACCACGAAACCAAGCCATACCAGCCCTTGTTGTTCTGCGCCGTGGTGGCCTGCTGCAGCAATGCAGGTGAGACCAGCGCTCCGCTTTGCAGGCCTGGGCGAGCTTCATCTTGTCCGGCGTTTCAGCGCCCACGATCTGGAACCGCTTCACCTGCTGCAGATTGGCCAGGTCCATGACGGTCGTCACCCCAGCTGCATCCACGCTAGGGACGCTGCCGCAACACCTCGACCGTGACGGCGAACGCCTCGATGCGATGCCATTCGCTCCGCTCATGCGGCAGCGATTCCACGCCCATGCCGATCTGGTACCGCACCGCTTCCTCGGGCGCGGCGAAATCACGCGATTCGTGCTGCGCTGTGGCCAGCACATAGGCAATCTGCCGGTGGTCGGTAATACCGTTGTCGATGCAGGTACGCACGATCATCTCGACCGACTGGTCCCGGGTCAGGCCGAAGCCCGACCCACCTTTTCCATAGCCTTCGCTCATCCTTCAGCTCTCCAGTTCCGGAACGCATCCATTCGTCGGGGGAAGACCTACTTCAGCAGGTCCGATTCGGTAGGGGCCTCGCCCCTGCAGCTGTCATAGCGGCGCTGCAGCAGTGTGCGTGGCCCGGTTCCGCGCAGCTGGATGACCTTGTCCTCGCGCGCGCACGGGCTGACCTTCGCGCGCAGCACAAACCGCCCATTGTCGATATGGTCGATGTCGCGCCCGCCGATGGCCGCTTCCAATGCCTTGGCACGCACATAGCGGTTGACCTTGGCGTCGAACAGGTAGAACGCATGCACCGGAACGTTGTAGACACCGTTGTTGTCCTGCCACACCTGCAGGTCCGGCACGCCATCGCCATTGAAATCCGAAACGGTCAGCAGCACGGCCGCCGCACCCTGGGCATCGGCGCCAGCGCGGGTCAGGCGCGGCTGCACGTCCGTGACCGCCACGTTGCGCCCGCCACGGGTCACGCCCATGCTCCGGGCAACGATTGTCGCGCTGGTGCAGCCATTGCCGCTGCAGATCGCGCAGCACCTGCTGATCACTGGCGGTCAGTGTGGAGCCGCCGCACTGTAGGCGGCGTTGAACGCATCGTCGTGCACCTTGAATTCAGCGTCGACACAACGACGACGGGCCTCCAGTGCGGTGCCCGCAGCCGCCATGCAGGGCGCATACGCACGGCTCAGAAAGCGTGCATCGCCGGCAATCAGTTCGGCACCACTGGGCACCTTGCGTGCGGCGGGCTGGGGCTGCGCCTGAGCGCTTGCCCATAGACAGGGGCCAAGCAGAAGCAGTCCTGCAAGCAACCGGGTGGCACGCCCGGATAGGCGTTCAGAGTCCAGCATGCGTTTCCTTCCCTGGGGGCGTTGGCCGGCCCCGTCCTGTTCCGATGATGGATGCTGCCCGGTCGCCAGCGCAACTTCAGCGACATCGGTCACGGCCCCGTCGCCCATATTCAGGCCGGCAACCGCTATTTCGGCAGCGCAAACGCCATCACGTAATCGCCGTTCGGGGTTTCCATGAAATGGTGGCCGCCGGCCATGATCACCACGAACTGGCGTCCGTCCTGTTCATACACCATCGGCGTAGCCTGCCCGCCCGCGGGCAGCTTGGCATGCCAAAGCTCCTTGCCGGTCTTCAGGTCGATGGCGCGCAGCAGGTCATCGGTGGCGGCCGCGATGAAGATCAGCCCGCTGGCGGTCACCACCGAACCGCCGTTGTTCGGCGTGCCGATCTCGATCGGCAGGCCGGAACGGATGCCGAACGGCCCATTGCCGCGCGCACTGCCAAACGGACGATCCCACAACAGCTTGCCGGTGCGCAGGTCGATGGCGCGGATGCCGCCGTAGGGAGGCTGCTTGCACAGCAGACCCGTGAACGGCAGCCGCCAGCCAGCGTTGACCTGGATACCATACGGCGTTCCCACCTGCGGATCGCCGGCCCCCTCGCCACCGCCCCTGTCGGCACGGATCTTCTCGCGCGGCAGCCAGCCCAGGCGGTCGGCTTCGGCACGTGGCACCAGCCGGTTGTAGTTGGGCATGTCGTTGTAGTTGGCCACGATCACGCCGCGTCGCGTGTCGATGGACACGCTGCCCCAGTCCGAGCCGCCGTTGTAGCCGGGATACTCGATGGAATGGCGATCACTGCTCGGCGGCGTGTAGAAGCCTTCGTAGTAGGCCTTGCGGAACTGGATGCGGCAGATCAGCTGGTCGATCGGGGTGATGCCCCACATGTCGCGCTCGGTCAGGTCATGTTCGCGGCGCAGCGTGTGATACAGCGAAAACAGCTGGGTGGGTGAACGCTGCTCGGGTTCGACGCCGCCGACCGGCACCCTGCGCTCTTCGGCAGCGGTCAGCAGCTGGCCGTTGCGGCGATCGAGGATGTAGAGATCACCCTGCTTGGTCGGCAGCAGGATCGCCGGCACCTTGCCTGCCGCCGTCGGGTAATCGACCAGGCTGGCCTGAGAACCCAGGTCGTAGTCCCACACGTCCTTGCGCACGGCCTGGAAATGCCAGGCCGGCTTGCCAGTGGCCACATCGATCGCCACCAGCGACGTCGCATAGCGGTTCTGGTTTTCCGTACGCGAGCCACTCCAGTAGTCGCCCGCAGAATTGCCCAGCGGCAGATAGACCAGCCCCAGCGCCTCATCACCGGTCGCGGTGGTCCACATGTTCGGCGTGCCGCGCGTGTAGGTCTGCCCATGCGGCGGCAGGCCGCTGCGCTCGGGCTGGTCCATGTCCCACGCCCAGCGCAGCTTGCCGGTGATCGCGTCGTAAGCCTGGATCACGCCCGATGGCGCGTCGCGGCGCTGACCATCCAGCACCTGGTGGCCGGTGACGATCACGCCGCGCACGATGGCCGGGGGCGAGGTGATCGACACGTAGCCTGGTGGCACCTCACCCATACCGAGGGTGATGTCGACCTGGCCGTTGTTGCCGAAATTCGCGCAGGGACGGCCGCTATCTGCATCCACTGCAATGATGCGCCCGTCCAGCGTGCCTTCGATGATGCGAGCCCAGCACGCCGGACGACTGCCCGGTCCAGCGCTGCGGCTCACGCTGGGTGGCGGCTCGGGCAACACCAGATCGGCCGCGGCATCGGCCAGGGTGGCATCGGCCAGGATCGGCGTTGCCGGTTGCTCGTAGTAGCTCACACCACGGCAGGCGGCGGTGTACGGGATCGAGGCGTCCTTCACCTTCGGATCGAAGCGCCACACTTCCTTGCCACTGGCGGCGTCGAGCGCGATCAGGCGGTTACGGGCAGTGCACAGGTACAGGCGGTCGCCGATCTTCAGCGGCGTGGTTTCCGCACCCCAGCGCTTCTTCGGCAGGTCACCGGTGCGGAACTGCCAGGCCAGCTGCAACGTGCCCACGTTGGCCGGGGTGATCTGCTGCAGCGGCGAATAACGGGTGGCAGCATTGCTGCGGCCCCACGCCGGCCAGTCTCCCTCGGCAGGCTGGTCGGCCGGTTGCAGGCCGGTGGTATCCCGCGTGGGTTCCAGCCCGGCACTGACTGCGCCTTCCGGGAACGGCTGGTGCCCGTCCACTTCACCATGCGGTGCGAACGCCAACCCGAAGGCAGCGACGAACACCAGCATCAGGACGCCCGCCACGCTGCGCGACAGGCGCTTTGAAACCGGTTCGCGAAGGGTCGGCGCGAGCAGCGCCAGCACGATGCCGAGCGCGGTCACCAGGCCCAGCCGCGGCACCCAGCGCCAGTAGTCGTTGCCCGATTCCCACCAGGTCCACAGCAACGTGCCGACGAACACCAGCGCATACAGCAGCGCGCCGCTGCGGCGATTGCCGAACAACAACAGGCCACTGGCCAGAAGGCCGGCCCCGGCGATGGCGTAGTACCCCGACCCGCCCAGGCTGAGCAGCCACGCGCCGAGCCCGCCGATGACCAGGCCGAGCACGACCAGCAGCAGCGACAGCACGGTAACGAGAGGATGCCGGGAGGCGCGGACGGGAGCAGGAGCGGACTGCGGCGTGGCGGACATCGTCGATCTCCGGGGGCAGCATGCGCCGTTATCCCACCGCCTGCGTGAAGCGCGCGCGTATGCGTGGCATCCGGATACGACGACGCCGGCACAGGGCCGGCGTCGTCGGGTACCTCAGGCTCGCGGCAGGATCACTCCTGCGCGGCGTCCTCGCTGCTGGTAGCAGCCGGTGCGCCGTCGGTCGTGGCCGGGGCGGCGGCAGCCACCTCGTCCTCGTCCTCGTCGATCGAGGCATCCATGCGCTCCACCGCCTGCAGCTTCTCGTCCTTGGACAGGCGGATCAGGGTCACGCCCTGGGTGTTGCGGCCGACGCGGCTGATTTCCGAGCCACGCGTACGCACCAGCGTACCGCCGTCGGAGATCAGCAGGACTTCGTCGCGGGAGCCCATCAGCACTGCGGCGACCAGCTTGCCGTTGCGCTCGGTGGTCTGGATGCCGATCACGCCCTGCGTGCCACGGCCCTTGCGCGGGTAGTCCGGCAGCGGGGTGCGCTTGCCGTAGCCGTTCTCGGTGGCGGTGAGGATGTACTGCACGCTGCTGTCATCGGCACCGTCAATCACCGCATCGCCCGTGGCGGCGGCCTCCTCGACACCGTTGTCGTCCTCGTTCTCGTCCTCGATGCCACCGGCACTTTCGGCCACGATCAGGCTGACCACTTCCTCGCCGGCCGGCATCCTGATGCCACGCACGCCGGTGGCGGTACGGCCCATCGAGCGGACTTTGTCCTCGCCGAAGCGCACGGTCTTGCCGTTGGAGGCGAACAGCAGGATGTCGCGCTGGCCATCGGTCAGGCCGACGCCGACCAGGGCATCGCCCTCATCGAGGTTGATCGCGATCTTGCCGCGGGCAAGGCGGAAGGCGAACTCGCCCAGCGGGGTCTTCTTGACCGTACCGTTCTTCGTGGCGAAGAACACGAACTGGCCATCGGCGTACTCGCGCACCGGCAGCACGGCCTGCACGCGTTCGCCGGGTTCCAGCGGAATCCAGTTGATGATCGGACGGCCGCGGGCGTTGGAGCCCGCTTCCGGCAGCTGGTAGACCGGCAACCAGAACACCTTGCCCGAACTGGTGAACGTCAGCAGCGTATCGTGCGTGTTGACCAGCCACAGCTGTTCGATGAAATCCTCTTCCTTGGTCGCCGCCGCACTGCGACCACGGCCGCCGCGGCGCTGCGCGCGGTACACGCTGACCGGCTGGCGCTTCACGTAGCCGGCATGCGACACGGTGACCACCACGTCTTCCGGCGCGATCAGGTCGAGGATGTCCAGGTCTTCTTCGCTGTGGCGGATTTCGGTGCGACGTTCGTCGCCGAACTCGGCCTTGACGTTGACCAGCTCCTCGCGGATCACCTGCAGCAGGCGGTCGGGATCTTCCAGGATGTGGATCAGCCCGGCGATCACTTCCAGCAGCTGCTTGTACTCGTCGGTCAGGCGGTCCTGCTCCAGCCCGGTCAGGCGGTGCAGGCGCATTTCCAGGATCTGGGTGGCCTGGATCTCGGTCAGCTGGTAGCCGCCCTCGACCAGGCCGACGCCCTTGGGCAGGTCTTCCGGGCGCGAGGCTTCGGCACCGGCGGCACCCAGCATCGCACCGACCAGGCCCGGCTCCCACACGCGCGCCAGCATGCGCTCGCGGGCTTCGTTCGGGTTCGGCGAGGTCTTGATCAGTTCGATCATCTCGTCGATGTTGGCCAGCGCAACGGTCAGGCCTTCCAGCACGTGGGCACGGGCGCGCGCCTTGCGCAGCTCGAACACGGTGCGGCGGGTGACCACTTCGCGACGGTGGCGGACGAACGCCTCCAGCATCTGCTTGAGGTTCATCAACTGCGGGCGGCCATCGACCAGCGCCACCATGTTGATGCCGAACACCGATTCCATCTGCGTCTGCTGGTACAGGTTGTTCAGCACAACCTCGGCAGATTCGCCGCGCTTGATCTCGATGTAGATGCGCATGCCGTCCTTGTCGGACTCATCGCGCAGCTCGCTGATGCCTTCGATCTTCTTTTCCTTGACCAGCTCGGCGATCTTCTCGATCAGACGCGCCTTGTTCACCTGGTAAGGAATTTCAGTGACGATGATCGACTCGCGGCCGTTATCGGCCACTTCGATGTCGGCCTTTGCACGGATACGCACGCGGCCACGGCCGGTGCGGTAGCCGGCGACGATGCCGGCGGTGCCGTTGATGATGCCGGCGGTCGGGAAATCCGGGCCCGGGATGTACTCCATCAGGCCGTCGACGTCGATCTCCGGGTTGTCGATCAGCGCAATGCAGGCGTTGATCGATTCGCTCAGGTTGTGCGGCGGGATGTTGGTCGCCATGCCCACCGCGATACCGGCCGAACCATTGACCAGCAGGTTCGGGAACCGGGTCGGCATGACCGTCGGCTCCAGTTCCTTTTCGTCGTAGTTGGGCTGGAAATCGACGGTTTCCTTGTCGATATCGGCCATCAGCTCATGCGCCAGGCGCGACATGCGCGCCTCGGTGTATCGCATCGCCGCGGCGGAGTCGCCGTCGATCGAACCAAAGTTACCCTGGCCGTCGACCAGCATGTAGCGCAGCGAGAACGGCTGTGCCAGGCGCACCAGCGTGTCGTACACCGACTGATCGCCATGCGGGTGGTACTTACCGATGACGTCACCGACGATACGCGCCGACTTGAAGTAGGGCTTGTTGCTGTGCGCGTTGAGTTCATTCATCGCGTACAGCACGCGACGATGCACCGGCTTGAGGCCGTCGCGCGCATCCGGCAGCGCGCGGCCCACGATCACGCTCATGGCGTAATCGAGGTAGCTCTTGCGCATCTCGTCTTCCAGGTTGACCTGGATGATTTCCTTGGCGGTTTCTGCCATTCGGGTTCCGTTGTCTGGTAGCGGTCCAGTCCGGCGCAGCCCTCTGCGGGAGGGGGTCGCGCCGGAACCTCGATTCAACCTGTGGATACTACCACAACGGGCTGTTTTCCGCCTGCCTTTACGGGGATTTTACCGGCACAAATCAGGAACTTAGGGCCCCATACCGCCCCTGTAGAGCCGAGCCCATGCTCGGCTGCGGCGGATTCGCTGGCTCAGCCGAGCATGGGCTCGGCTCTACAGACGTCCGCGGTCCTGCCCGCCTCAGCCGCCGAAGGCGGCGCGCATGTTCTCGGCGGTCGGGTTCAGGATCACCCCGCGCTCGGTCACGATGGCGTCGATCAGCTCGCCCGGGGTGACGTCGAACACCGGGTTCCAGGCGGCAATGCCCTCGGCCACGGTGCGGGTACCGCCCACGCCGTACAGTTCGCCCGGATCACGCTGCTCGATCTCGATCTGACTGCCGTCCACGGTCTCCATGTCCACGGTCGAGGACGGCGCCACCACCATGAACTTCACGCCATGGTGGCGCGCGGCAATGGCCAGTTGGTAGGTGCCGATCTTGTTGGCGGTATCACCATTGGCGCAGATGCGGTCTGCGCCCACGATCACCCACTGCACGGCACCGGTCTTCATCAGGTGCGAGGCCGCCGAGTCGGCGATCAGGGTGGCATCGATACCGTCCTGCTGCAGCTCCCACACGGTCAGGCGCGCGCCCTGCAGCCACGGCCGGGTCTCGCCGGCGAACACGCGGGCAATGCGGTGCTGGGCCATGCCGGCGCGAATGACGCCCAGCGCGGTACCGAAGCCGGCGGTGGCCAGCGAGCCGGTATTGCAGTGGGTCAGCACACCGCTGCCGGCCTCGATCAAGCCAGCGCCCAGTGCGCCCATGTGGCGGTTGGCGGCCAGGTCTTCCTCGGCGATGGCCTGCGCTTCGGCCTCCAGCAGTGCCTTCCAGTCGGCGCCGGCGGCGTGCAGGCAACGGCGCATGCGCGCCAGCGCCCAGGCCAGATTGACCGCAGTGGGGCGCGATGCGTTCAGGCGCTGCAGTGCCGGTTCCAGCTGCTGCAGGGCGTGCGCACCGTCGGCGGCCTGCACCTCGCGCGCGGCCAGCACCACGCCCCAGGCGGCGGCGATGCCGATCGCCGGCGCGCCGCGCACGGTCAACGCATGGATGGCGCTGGCAACCTCGTCGCTGTCGTGGCAGACCACATGCTCGACCACGAACGGCAGCTTGCGCTGGTCCAGCAGTTGCAGGGCATCGCCGGTCCACAGGATCGGGCGGATGTGGTCATAACGGGCGTAGTCGATGTCGGGGGCAGTGTTCATGGGCCCATTGTAGGGCCACGCCCGGCAGCGTTGGAGCCCGCCCGGGCTCAATTCACCGAGAATTCGGCGCGGCAGCCGCCGTCCACCCAGATCCCGTTGCGGTTCCAACCCCAGGTGCTGCCTTCCTCGCAGGGCGTGCTCGATAGCTGCTCGGAAACGACCGCGCCAACGGAGATGCTGGCGCCGCAGAAACGCCGCTTCTTCGACTTCGATTCGCAGGTCAGGCGGCGCGGCACATCGACGAAGCGGCCATCCTCGTCGGCCACCTCGAAATCGCCCTGGCAACCACGGCTGGTCCAGATCTCATTGCGCTTGTAGCCCCAGCCCTGCCCCTCGCGGCATGGCAGCACCGACAGCTGGCGCAGCAGGCGCACGGGGGCGCCATCCAGGCGCACCGGGCAGCTCTGCGGACGGCCATTGGATTCGCAGCGCACCACGCGGCGCACCAGGCGCTTGCCTTCCGTTGCCGCAGGTGCCGCACCCTGCGCACGGCGCGCACGGAATTCGGCGCGGCAGCCAAGGGTGACCCACACGCCGCTGCGGTCGGTGCCCCACTCGCTGCCGCGGATGCAGCTGTTGCTCGACAGCTGGCGCACCAGATCGACGCCGTTGGCCAC
The DNA here is from genome assembly GCF_001580555.1 of Stenotrophomonas sp. DDT-1. NCBI lineage: Bacteria > Pseudomonadati > Pseudomonadota > Gammaproteobacteria > Lysobacterales > Lysobacteraceae > Stenotrophomonas > Stenotrophomonas sp. DDT-1. The sequence continues at coordinate 8,524 of NZ_LEKR01000035.1, read as the reverse complement.
ATCGATGTCGCAGTGCACCCAGCCCATGTCGCGGGACTCGCAGGTCACCACTTCATCGTCGTAGCCCACCTGCTGGGCCGACGCCGGCGACGGCAGCCAGGCACCCCAGAGCGCAATGGAGTACATCGGTGCAGCGACAACCGCAAACCACTTGACCAAAGCCTTCCCCAGCAGGAATGGATGAACTGCATGCCAGTGTCCGGCATTGGCCGTGATAAAAGCATCATCCCGCTTGCCGACGCAAGCGCGCAGAACCCGCGTTTCGTTCAGCCTGGGATGTTCAGCAACGCGTGATGGTCACGCGTGGGCGAAGTCGTAGGCCAACACATCTGCAATGCGGGGTGTGCGGTTCATCGCCATCAGCAGGCGGTCGATCCCCAGCGCAACGCCGGCACAGGCCGGCAACGCCGGCAACGCCGCCAGCAGCGCCTCATCCAGTGGCGGCTGCACCTGCCCACGTTCGTGGCGGCGCTGCTGGTCGCGCTGGAAGCGGGCGCGCTGCTCGTCGGCGTCGTTCAGTTCGTGATAGCCGTTGGCCAGTTCCACTGCACCCAGGTACAGCTCGAAACGCTCGGCCAGCGGCGGCGTGCCGGCGCGGATGCGTGCCAGCGCGGCCTGGCTGGCTGGCCAGTCATGCACCACGGTCATGACCGCGTCATCGAAATGCGGCTGGATACGATGGGTCATCAGCAGGTCGAGCCAGTCATCACGGGTCAATCCGACCGGGTCAATGTGCACCTCGCCCAACGCGGCACGCAGCGTGGACTCATCCGCCTCGAACGGATCCACGCCAAGGTGCTGCTGGAACAGCTCGCGGTAACTCAGCACGCGCAGGGTCGCACGGTGTCCCACCAGGGCCAGCGCCTGCCCGATCAGCTCGGCGGTCTCCTGTACCAGCCGATGGTGGTCCCAACCGACCCGATACCATTCCAGCATGGTGAATTCCGGGTTGTGGCGGCCGCCGGCCTCACCGTTGCGGAATACCCGACCCAGTTCGTAGCAGTCGCCCACACCGGCCGCCAGCAGGCGCTTGAGCGGATACTCCGGCGAGGTGCGCAGCCAGCGGCGGCGTCCGCCGGCATCGACATGCCCGGTGAAGTCGGTATGGAAGCTGTCGATGTTCGGCTCGGTGTTGCCCGCGACCGACAGGATCGGCGTCTCCACCTCGAGCACATCGCGCTCTGCAAAGAAGCGGCGCACCAGCGCGTTGAGCGCAGCGCGCTGCTGCAGCGCGCGCAGCAGGGCCTCGCTCACAGGATGCCCTCCGGGCGCGGATGGTCGAGCGGCAGGGTCAGCAGATCGCGCGTATCGTCGATGTAGCCGCTGGCCAGGTACAGGCGTCGGGCCAGTTCGTTGTGGTGGTTCACTTCCAGGCGAAGGCGGCTGACGCCACGACCACGAGCGCGCTGTTCGCAGATGGCCAGCGCCTGCTTGCCGCGGCCACGACCGCGCGCGCGATGGCTCAGGTACAGCTCGTCCAGCAGCATGAAGTGGCCGCCCTGCTCCAGGCTGAATCCCATCGCGATCACCGCGTAGCCGACCACCTCGCCCGCCTCGTCCAGCCACAACAGCACTTCGCCATTGCGCGGATCGGCCAGCAGCGCGTCCACGCCGCGACGCACGCGCCCGTCATCGAAGTCGATCCTGTCTTCGGCGTAGAACTCGCGCATCAGCGCGATCAACAGCTCCTCGTCGGCACGGGTGGCCAGGCGGAAATCCAGCGGGGCGGTCTGCATCGGTGTTCCTTTGTGTTTCATGCCGGGAGCCATGCACCCGGCGGGGTCATCATTCGTGTTCGGCCAGATAAGCCAGCAGGCGGTCTTCGTCCCATACCGGCACGCCCAGCGATTGCGCCTTGTCCAACTTGGAGCCGGCCTCGGTACCGGCGACCACGAAGCTGGTCTTCTTCGAGACGCTGCCGGAGACCTTTGCACCGAGGGCCTCCAGGCGCTCCTTGGCGGCATCGCGGGTGAGCTGGGCCAGGGTGCCGGTCAGCACCACGGTCTGCCCATCCAGCGGGCCGGCCACGATCTCGGCCAGCGCCGGTGCCTTGGCCAGGATCTGCTGCATCGCCTTCTCGGCCGCCAGCAGCATCGCGCCGTGGCCCTCGCTGTCCAGCCACTGGGCCAGGCCACGCGCGGTGTCGTCGGGCAACCCGGCGTTGACGAACTGCCCTTGCTCGGCGTCGAGCACCGCCTGGGCACCGGGCAACGCGGCCACCAGTTTTTCCGCGCGCAGGCGGGTGATGCCGGGAATCTCTGATTCGACCAACAGCTGCGCCAGGTCCAGCCCCTCGCGCAGCCTGGCGCTGGGCGCGTGCACATCGCTGATGCGGACCTGGCCGACCTGCAGCAGGTCATCGATGGCCTGCTGGTTGCCCTGCTGTTCGAAGAAGTGGCCGAGCGAGCGCGCCACTTCGCCACCGATGTCCGGCACGCGCTTGAACAACGGCCACGGCAGGTGGCGGATCAGTTCCAGGTCACCGAACCACTGCGCCAGCGCCTTGGCCGTGCTCTCGCCCACGTGCTCGATGCCCAGCGCGAACAGCAGCCGTTCCAGCGTGGCGGCACGACTGGCGTCGATGGCCGCGATCAGGTTGTCGGCCCACTTGGTCGCGATCTTCTTCGTGTTCCATTCGAAGCGGGCCGGCTGCGCCAGCGCCTGCGCGCGCCAGCCCGGATCGTTGCCGTCCAGCCTGAGCACTGCATTGAGCACCGCGCCACTGCCTTCGGCCGGCAGGTGCAGCTTCAGTGCGGCGGCCAGCGCCGAGGGATCTTCAGCGTCCAGCACCAGCTTCAGGTGCAGCAGCTGGTCACGAGTGAGCCGGTACAGGTCGGCCACGCTCTTGACGATGCCAGCGTCGACCAGGGTTTCAATGTATTTGTCGCCCAGGCCGTCGATGTCCATCGCGCGGCGAGAGGCGAAATGGGCGATGGCTTCCTTGCGTTGCGCCGGGCAGGACAGCTCGCCCGAGCAGCGCCATGCGGCCGCCCCTTCCTCGCGCACGATCTCCGAGCCGCACACCGGGCAGCGCGTCGGCATCTGCCAGGGCGTGGTGCCCTGCGGGCGGCGATCGAGGATGACGCTGACCACTTCCGGGATCACGTCGCCGGCGCGGCGCACGATCACGCTGTCGCCGACGCGCACGTCGAGGCGTGCGATCTGGTCGGCGTTGTGCAGCGTGGCGTTGGACACGATCACGCCAGCCACGGCCACCGGTGCCAAGCGCGCGACCGGTGTGGCCGCACCGGTGCGGCCGATCTGGATCTCGATCGCCTCCACGGTAGTGCTCTGTTCCTGTGCAGGGAACTTGTGCGCGATGGCCCAGCGTGGCGCGCGCGAGACGAAGCCCATCGCCTGCTGGCCGGCACGGTCATCCAGCTTGTAGACCACGCCATCGATATCGAACGGCAGGCTGTCGCGGCGCTCGCCGATATCGCGGTAGTAGCCGAGCAGGCCGTCGGTGCCTTCCACCACCTTGCACAGCGCGCTGACCGGGAAACCCCAGGCGCCGAGCTGCGCCAGCGTGCCCGAATGGGTATCGGGCAGCTCGCCGCCCTGCACTTCACCGGTACCGTAGGCGAAGAAGCTCAACCTGCGCTGCGCACTGATCTTCGGGTCGAGCTGGCGCAGCGATCCAGCCGCCGCGTTGCGCGGGTTGGCCAGCACCTTGCCGCCGTGCAGGCGCGCACGTTCGTTGTAGGCCTCGAAATCGGCACGCGCCATGTAGACCTCGCCGCGCACCTCCAGCACGTCCGGCCAGTCCTTGCCGTGCAGCCGCTTGGGAACATCGCCGATCTCGCGCAGGTTGGCGGTCACGTCCTCGCCGGTGCTGCCATCGCCGCGGGTCGCGCCGAGCACGAAATGACCATCCTCGTAGCGCAGGCTGATCGCCAGGCCGTCCATCTTCGGCTCGGCCGAGAACTGCAGGCTGCGGCGGCCCAGGCGTTCGTCAATGCGGCGTACGAAATCCGCCACTTCCTCATCTCTGAAGGCGTTGGACAGCGACAACATCGGCACCGCATGGCGGACTTCGGGGAAACGGCCGGAGGGACGCGCGCCGACCTGCTGGGTCGGGCTGTCGGCCCGGGCCAGTTCCGGATGTTCGCGCTCCAGTGCTTCCAGCTCGCGCACCATCCGGTCGTAGTCGATGTCGGGGATCTCCGGGGCATCCAGCTCATGGTAGGCGCGGTTGGCCTGGGCGATCTGCCGGCGGAGATCTTCGGCGCGTTCGGCGGGGCTGGAGCTCATCGGAATCCGGTGGTTCTGGGATGGCCGGGGATTCTACCGCGCCCGGCCGTCAGGCCCTGTAATGCCCCCCCTTCGCAGCGCCGAGCCATGCTCGACGGGCGCTCCCTGCCCTGGTGGCCAACCTTCTCCCCGCCCCGGCAGATGCCAACCTTGGTTGGCACGGCTGCAGCCGAGCATGGCTCGGCACTACAAAAAGCGGGCTTGCCGCCCACCGCAACCAGCGCTAGCGTGCGACGGTCTGCCCTTCGGAATCGTGCCCGTGACCCTGCCTGCTTCCCGTCGACGCTTCCTGCAACTGGCCGGTGCTGGCCTCGCCGTCGCTGGCAGCGGGCTGCCGCAGCTTGGCCATACCCAACCCGCGACGGCCGCCGCTCCTGCCCCCGCCGAAGGTGCGGTGCTGCTGAATTTCAACGAATGCCCCTACGGCCCCTCGCCCGCAGCCCAGCAGGCGGCACGCGACAGCATCGCCGGTTGCGGCCGCTACCGCTTCGCCCTGGCCGGACAGGTGCGCGATGCCTTCATCGAACAGGCACGCATTCCGGCTGATCACGTGAGGTTGTATCCGGGTTCCAGCGAACCGCTGAACCGCGCCGCCGTGCTGTGGACCAGCCCGCAGGCGGGACTGGTGGTGGCCGACCCGACCTTCGAGACCCTGGGCGAGGTCGCCGCCGCACACGGTGCATACGTGCAGAAGGTGCCGCTGCGCGACGACGGCGCGCATGACCTGCGTGCAATGGTCGCCGCCGCGCACGCACGCCCGACCGGGCTGCTGTACGTGTGCAATCCGAACAACCCGACCGGTTCGATCAGCCCACCGGATGAGCTCGCCTGGCTGCTGGCCCACAAGCCCGCCTCCACCCGCGTGCTGGTCGACGAGGCCTACCTGCAGTACAGCGAGCAGCCGAGCCTGATCACCCAGGTGACGCAGCGCGATGACCTGATCGTGCTGCGCACGTTCTCCAAGCTGTACGGCATGGCCGGCCTGCGCCTGGGCATGGCGGCCGCACACCCTGACCGCCTGCGCGAACTGGCCAGCCTGGGCGACAACCCGCTGCCCGTGCCAGCACTGGCCGCGGCACTGGCCAGCCTGCAGGATCCCCAGTTGATCGCGCAGCGGCGCCTGCAGAATTCCAAGGTGCGGCAGACCACCATCGCGTGGCTGGGCAAGCGTGGCTTCAGCTGCGTGCCGTCGGAAGCGAACTGCTTCGTGGTGGATGTGCAGCGCGACGGTGCCGCTTTTGCCAAGGCGATGGCAGACAACGGCGTGATCATTGGCCGCAGCTGGCCGATCTGGCCACAGCGCGTGCGCGTGACCGTCGGCACCGAAGACGAGATGGCCGCATTCCGCCGTGCGTTCGCCAAGGTGGCCGGCGTACCGGCCTGACCCTGTCGGTGGGGGCGAACCTTGGTTCGCTCCATCCACGCATGGCGTGGATCTACCGGGGTGGGTGCCGACCGTTGGCCGGCACAACAGGCTTTACCAGCGCGGGGTTTTGGTCAGCGGCGGTGCCTGGTGCTGGCGGTCGTAGGCACGCAGCTCGTCGCGGATGTGCGCGATGCGCTGGCGGCCCAAGGCATTGCGGCTGTCGTCCAGCACCACGCCATCGAGCAGCTCGGCCATGCGCTGCACGGTCGGCAGCATCTTCTCCCAGGCATCAAGCGCGGTCAGCGGCGCCGGCAGGGTCAGGAAGAAGGCGATGGCCGGGGTTTCCATGGCACGGATGTTGGCCATGTCGAAGCTGCCCGGCTTCATGATGCTGGCCATCGAGAAGATCGGGCCGCGCTCGGGGTGGCCTTCCACCAGGCGGTGGAACACGTTCATGTGGCCGAATACCAGGCCGGTCTTCTCGGCCGCCACCACGATGTCTTCGCCGCGCAGCTGCTCGCCGGCACGGGCGGCCACGAACAGCGAGACGATCTTGTCGAAATCCTGGGTAGTGCGCTTGCCGAGGTCGTTGGCCGCGCCCGGGTCAGTGTCGGCCAGGCCAAGTTCGGCCTGCTCGCCTTCCCCGCGCATGCCCGGTTCGACGCGGCCCTCAGCCACCACGACGCCGTCCTCGCCCAGGACCGGTTCGCGGCGCTCGCCACTGGCCGGTTCCGTGTTCTCCACGCGACGGCCCTGGGGCTTCTTCTTCGGACGGCCAAACAGGAAGATCGCGGCGATCAACAGCAGGCCGGCGGCCAGGATGCCGATGCGCAACAGTGCCGTGTCGGACATTCGATAGGTTCTCCGGCTAATTCATTCAGGTAACTAGGATGGCACGTCAGGCCGCGCCCGCCAATCGCGCCGCTTCTTCCAGGTCCACGCTGACCAGGCGGCTGACGCCCGGCTCACGCATGGTCACGCCCGACAGCTGGTGCGCGGCCTCCATCGTCGCCTTGTTGTGGCTGACGAACAGGAACTGCACCTTCTCGCTCATTTCCTTGACCATGTTGGCCAGGCGGCCGACGTTGGCTTCGTCCAGCGGGGCGTCCACCTCGTCCAGCAGGCAGAACGGGGCGGGATTCAACTGGAAGATGGCGAACACCAGCGCCACTGCGGTCATCGCCTTCTCGCCGCCGGACAGCAGCGAGATGCTGGACACGCGCTTGCCCGGCGGGCGCGCCATGATGGTCACACCCGTGTCGAGCAGGTCTTCTCCGGTCAGTTCCAGGTAGGCGTGGCCACCACCGAACAGGCGCGGATACAGCGCCTGGACGCCGGCGTTGACGCGGTCGAAGGTGTCCTTGAAGCGCCCGCGGGTCTCGCGATCGATCTTGCGGATGGCATCCTCAAGTGTTTCCAGCGCCGTGGTCAGGTCGGCGTGCTGCGAATCCAGGTAGTCCGAACGCTGCGAAGCCTCGCCGTACTCGTGGATGGCGGCCAGGTTGACCGGCTCCAGCCGGCGCATGCGTGCGTCGATCTGGTGCACGGCCTGCTCCCAGTCGCCCAGGCGGGCGTCCTCGGGTAGTGCATTGAGCACGTCCTGCAGCACGAAGCCGGCCTTTTCCACCGCCGCCTGCAGGGTGTCGGCGCTGAGCACCAAGGCCTGCTGGTCGAGCTTTCGCTGCGAAATGCGCTCGCGCTGGGCCAACGCCTGTTCGTCGCGCTGGTGGCGGGTCTGCTCGTAGTTGCGCAGCTCGGCGTCGATGCCGTCAAGCAGCGTGCGTGCCTCGGTCAGCACGCGATCGGCGCGCACGCGCTCTTCCAGCGCGTTCTGGTGTTCGGCCTGCAGCGATTCGACCGGCGAATCCCCTTCGTCCAGCTGCGAATGCAGCTCGCCCAGCCGCGCGTCCAGCTGCCCGCGCTGGGTGCCCATGCGCTCCAGCGCCTGGCTCAACGAGGCCAGCTGCGCACGCTGCGATTCCAGGGTCAGGGCCAGCGAATGCGCGCGCTCGCGTACCGCGCGGGCGGCATCGCGGGCCAGGTCGCGGGCCTCGGTCAACTGCCGACGTTCGCCCTCCAGCCGCTGCCGGGTCGATTCCAGGTCGCCCATGCTGCTGACCGCACTCTCCAGCCGCGAGCGCGCTTCACGCGCCTGCTCGTTGTTGGCTTCCAGCGTTTCCTGCAACTGCTTCAGCTCGCCCTCGATGCGGTCGATGCGGGTGCGTGCCGCTTCCACCTTGCCCTGCTGGCCCTGCAGCTGGCCGGCCAGCTCGGACACCGCGCGGTGGGCCTGGTAGAGCGCGCGCTGCGCATCCTCGCGCTGCTGCTCGGCCGCCTGCAGCTGCTCACGGAAACCGCTCAGCTGCTCTTCCAGCTCGGCCTCGCGGTCCTGCAGCTGCTCGATCTGCTCACGCAGTTCGTTGATTTCACGCTCGCGCAGCAGCGCGCCCTGCTCGGCGGCACCGGAGCGCGACACGCGCAGCCAGCCCTGGCCCAGCCGCTCGCCGCCCTGGGTGATGATCGAATCGCCTTCCGGCAGGCTGGCCTGCAGGGCCTTCGCCTCGGACAGGTCCTTTGCACCATGCAGGTGCGCCAGCAGCCGACGGATCGCTGCCGGGCCGCGCACGCGTGCCGCCAGCGAGGTCGGCGCCACCTTCAGTTCAGCAGCATCGTCGGCGACCAGCGCAATGTGGCCTTCGCCAAGTTCGCCCAGCGCGCCGACCAGGCTGGCCGGGTCATCGACCAGCACGCCTTCGATCAGCTGGCCGAGCGCACTTTCCACCGCGTTTTCCCAGCCGGCATCCACGTCCAGGCGTTCGCCGACGCGCGCCGCCGAATCCAGCCCGCGCGCCTTCAGCCAAGCCACGGCTGCACCCTGCTCCTGGCCCAGCGCGGCCTGCTGCAGGG